>NZ_JBIVLI010000010.1:0-85199 GCF_044751205.1 Streptomyces sp. NPDC088732 | reverse complement strand
CAGCTTGCCCCGCACCTCCCCCGCCCGCAGCCGACGAACCGCCTCGGCAGCGTCCCCCAAAGACGGATACACACGGTCGACCGCAGGAACGACCGCGCCCGCGTCGACCAGTTCGGAGAGGCGCTCGAGATCGGCGGCCGGCTGCGTCGCCACCAGGGTGCGTATCCGGTGCCGGACCACGGACGACAACAGCAGCCCGCGCAGTTGCCTGCCGATGCCCCCCGTCCAACGGCCGCCGTGCTCACCGCCGACGATGACGAGGGTGCCGTCGGGGGTGAGGGCGCGGCGCAGCAGGGAGAGCCGCCGGTTGCCCGCGATGTCGAGGACGAGGTCGTACCTGCGGGCACCGTCGGTGGGGTCGTCCTGGGTGTGGTCGACCACCTCGTCGGCGCCAAGGGAGCGGACGAAGGCGGTCTTCGCCGTACCGCACACGCCGGTGACGTGTGCCGCGCCGAGCGCCTTGGCCAGTTGCACGGCGTACGAGCCGACACCGCCGGACGCGCCGATCACGAGGACGTGCTGCCCGGCCCGCAGGCGCCCGCTGTCGCGCAGGGCCTGGAGCGCCGTGCACGCCGAGACGGGGACGGTCGCCGCCTCCTCGAAGCCGAGGCGGCGCGGCTTGGGCGCGAGGTGCGCGGCCTTGGCGCGGGCGTACTCGGCGAAGGTGCCGGCCCCGCTGCCGTACACCTCGTCGCCCGGGGCGAAGCCCGTCACCCCGGGGCCGACGGCCTCGACCCGGCCCGCGAGGTCCGTGCCGCGCACGCGGTCGCGGGGCGCCCGCAGCCCGAAGCCGAGGCCGCGCAGGAGGTAGGGCATGCCGGCCATGAGGTGCCAGACACCCTGGTCGACGGCGGCGGCGTGGACGCGTACAAGCACCTCGCCCGGGCCGGGAACGGGCCGGGCGGTCTCCTCGACCCGCAGGACGGACGGGGGTCCGTAAGTGTCCTGGACGACGGCCTTCACCGGGGCTCCTCGGGCTGCTCGGGGGCGGACTCGGGGGGGTACTGGAACACGGCGTCGAGCGGCACGCCGAAGACGTGGGCGATCTGGAACGCCATCTCCAGGGACGGCGAGTAGCGGCCCTGCTCGATGGCGATGACGGTCTGCCGGGTCACGCCGATGCGCCGGGCGAGTTCGGCCTGCGTCATCTCGTCCTTGGCGAAGCGCAGGGCCCGGATCTCGTTGGTGACCCTGGTCGGCCTCACCACGGGTGGAAGCCCAGCCGGTAGGAGACGATCTTCGCCGCCGACCCCACGACCGCCGACAGGACGAAGGCGAGGTATATCGCGTTGGCGATCCAGAACCGGTCGGACCCGGCCATCGCCAGGACGAGTCCGGCCACCGCCCCGGCGACGACGAACGAGTGGCCGACGTACTCGCCGAAGCGGTGGATCTCCCGGTCGCGCTGGTCCTTCACGCGTCCCTCCCGGGCGGACGTCACCGACACCGCGATGTGCAGCAGGACCGACGCCGCGATCGCTGCGCCCACCGACCACACCAACGCGGCCGCGTAGGGCGCGCCGGCCGGCGACGCGCCTCCCGCCCGGCCGAGGACGACGGTCAGATACGCCGCGTACGACGCGATCGTGACCACGACCATGATCCAGGCGCGTTTTTCCTCGACGGCCATCACAGCCCCCCATGTAAAGAAAACCTGACACCGCCGAGTGTCAAACACTCTTGACTCCATGTCAAGGATTTTTGACCTCGCTACCCTCGCGGACTCGGGCGACGCCGTTGCGAGGGCCGCGCGCACAGCGCATGCGGCCACCGGCGGAGCCCTGGGTGCCCGGCACGAGGCGGCGGCCGCACGCGAGTTGGAGGCACGGCAGGCGCCGACTCCCGCCGCGCGGGCTCCGCCGCCCCCGCGCCCCCGTCGGCAGGCGTCACGGTGCAGGCAACGCCCTGAGCGCCGACACAAAGGCCGCGCTCACAGCGCGGGCGGGCACCGCCGGGGACACGGTCCGAGCACGAGGCGGCGACCGCCGCGCGGAGGGCCGCCGGCCGGCCGGTGGGCAACCGCCGGACTCTTCCCGTACCCCCGCCGCCGGCGCGGCACCGGCACCGCGTGCCGCAGACCCCCGCCGAGGGCGCGCCGCGCTACCGGCGCCCGGGCCTCGCGACCCGCGGACGGCGCACCAAACCGGCGCCGGACCGCACGGCCTGAAGGGCCGTCACGTGAGGATCACGGAACGGGTGAGGTGGCGCGGGGAGTCCGGGTCGAGGCCCCGGGCGGCTCCCAGGGCGGCCGCGAGGCGCTGGACGACGACGAGGTCGGCGAGCGGGTCGCGGCCGGCCGCGACGAGGCGGCCGCCGGTCGCGGCGATCTCCTGCGGCAGGCCCGGCGGCAGGTCGGCCGGGTCGCCGAACCACCAGGCGACGCGGCCGGGTCCGGTGATGCTGATCGGGCCGTGGCGGTACTCCATGACGGGGTACGCCTCGGTCCAGGCGCCCGCCGCCTCGCGCATCTTGAGGGCGGCCTCCTGGGCCACTCCGTACGCCCACCCCCTGCCGAGGAACGTGAACTGCTCCGCCTCCAGCAGTTCGTCCGGCAGCGGGTCGGCGAGCGCCGACTCGCCCTGCGCGGCCAGCCCGTCCAGGTCCTCGCCGAGCAGCGCACGCAGGAGCACGAGTTCGGTGGTGGCGAAGCGCGTCTGCACCACCGACGTCTCGTCGGCGAAGTCCAGGACCGCGGCCGCGTCGGCGAGTTCCATGACGGGGGTGGCCGGGTCGGCGGTGACGGCGACGGTGGGCGTCACGCCGCGCAGGCGGCGGAGCACGTCGAGCACTTCGGTCGTGGTGCCGGAGCGGGTCAGGGCGAGCACCCGGTCGTAGGCGCGTCCGGCCGGCATCTCGGAGGCGGCGAAGGCGTCCGTCTCGCCCAGGCCCGCGGACTCGCGCAGTACGGCGTAGGCGTGGGCCATGAACCATGAGGTGCCACATCCGACCACCGCGACGCGCTCGCCGGGGGCCGGCATCGCGGCGCGCCAGGGGGCGTTCGCGTCGGCGGCCAGGGCGACGGCCCGGCGCCAGCAGTCGGGTTGGGTCGCGATCTCGATCTCGGTCTGGCTCATGGGACTCCGTCCGCTCGCTGTGATCCGCTGCCGCCGGTGCTGTTGGCGCCGGTGCGGGTGGTGCTTGCGCCGGTCTTGACACGCTGCCCGCCCGATCCAGCATGATGAGCGAAACTGCTCGACTCTTGCAATGTTCGCGCACGAACGCGCACGGCGGAAGGAGGTGACGCTCCGCGTGGACAACGGCCGACGCGGCGCGCGGTCAGGCGCGGACGACCTCCACACCGGCCGCCGCGAAGGGCTCGGTGAGCGCGCCGGGCGCGTCCGCGTCCGTCACCAGGACGTGCACGTCCTCGACCGGGCAGATCCGCGCGAACGCCCGCCGGCCGAGCTTCGAGGCGTCCGCGACGACCACCACGCGCTCGGCGCGCCGGGCCAGTTCGCGGTTGACGCCCGCCTCGCCCTCGTGGCGGGCGGTGGCGCCGTGCGCGACGTCGAGGGCGTCGACACCGAGGAAGACCACGTCGAGCGTGATCTGTGCGAGCAGGTCGGCGGCCAGGGGGCCGATCAGCTCGTACGAGGCAGGGCGGGCCACCCCGCCGGTGACGACGAGCTTCACATGCCGGCGCACGGCCAACTCGGCCGCGATGTTCAGCGCGTTGGTGACCACGGTCAGCGTCGGCTCGCCCGCGTCCGCCGCCAGTTCGCCCCGTTCGGCCAGCGCGCGGGCGACCGCCGTCGTCGTGGTGCCGCCGTTCAGGCCCACGACGGCGCCGGGCTTGACGAGGGCCGCGGCGGCGCGCGCGATGCGCTCCTTCTCGGCGGCGCGGCGGGCGGACTTGTAGCGCAGCGGCAGGTCGTAGGCGATGGCGTTGATCGTGGCGCCGCCATGGGTGCGCGTGACCATGTTCTGGCGTGCCAGCTCGTCCAGGTCGCGCCGGATCGTGGCGGCGGAGACGGCGAGTTCGGCGGCCGCGGCCTCGACCTCGATGCGTCCGTCGCGGGTCAGCATCTCCAGCAGCGCGCTCCATCGGGCCTGCGGTGCCGCCATCGTCTCGCCCCTTGTCGCCGGACCTGGCGGCCATGAAACCACAGGCCATCGCCCCGCCGAGAGGAACAACGAGCCCATGCCGCTGATCGGGACCGCCGCACTCGTCCGCTCCGCCCGCGCCGAGGGCCGCGCCGCGGGGGCCTTCAACGTCATCACCCTGGAGCACGCGGAGGCGATCGTCGCCGGGGCCGAGGCCGCGGGGCGTCCGGTCATCTGCCAGATCAGCGAGAACGCCGTGCGCTTCCACGGCGGCGCGCTCGCGCCGATAGCGAGGGCGACCGCGGCGGTGGCCGAGTCCGCGCGCGTGCCCGTCGCCCTGCACCTGGACCACGTCACCGACGACGCGCTGCTGCGGCAGGCCGCCGACTGCGGTTTCGGCTCGGTCATGTACGACGCCTCGGCGCTGCCGCACGAGCGGAACGTGGCCGCCACCCGTGCGGCCGCGCAATGGGCGCACGGCGCGGGCCTGTGGCT
This sequence comes from Streptomyces sp. NPDC088732, assembly GCF_044751205.1. NCBI lineage: Bacteria > Bacillati > Actinomycetota > Actinomycetes > Kitasatosporales > Streptomycetaceae > Streptomyces > Streptomyces sp. NPDC088732. Next base: position 80,660 of record NZ_JBIVLI010000010.1, on the reverse strand, counting down.
GGAGGCCGAACTCGGCGAGATCGGGGGCAAGGACGGCGTCCACGCCCCCGGGGCCCGCACCCACCCCGACGGCGCCCGCGCCTACGTGGCCGCGACCGGGGTCGACGCGCTCGCCGTGGCCGTCGGCAGCTCCCACGCGATGACCACCCGGACCGCGCGGCTCGACCACGACCTGATCGCCCTCCTGCGCGCGGCGGTCGCCGTGCCGCTCGTGCTGCACGGTTCGACCGGGGTGCCCGAGGACGAGCTGCGGCGCGCCGTCGCGGGCGGCATGGCCAAGATCAACATCGGTACCGCACTCAACATCGCCTTCACCGGGGCGATCCGCGGCTTCCTCGCGGCGGACGGCGCCACCGTGGATCCGCGCCGCTACCTCGCGCCCGCGCGTACGGACATGGCGGCAGCGGTGGAGCGGGCCCTGCGCGTCCTGGGCTGAGCCGGCCCGGGCCACCCGTGACGGGACGACTTCGCCGCACATTCCAACATTGACATGTCTAACACGACTCCCCTAGCTTCGACATGTCAATCATGACATGTCGCGCTGCCGAGCGGCGGCGCACTCCGTGAACCTGGAGACCTACCGTGGGTTACCTGCGCGGCTTCATCCCGTGGATCGCGTCCGGCGTCATCTCGTCCTTCGACTGGCGCTGGGGCGCCGTGGCGGGTCTCGTCACGGGCCTGGCGCTGTTCGCGCAGGACCGCCGCCGCGGCGTCGCGCCCGACGCGATGATCCTGGAGCTCAGCGGCAGCCTGTTCTTCGCCGTCGTCGGGACCGTCGCCCTCGCCTCCCCCGACTCGCCGCTGAAGACGTACGACGACGCGCTCTCCTTCGCCTGGCTCGCGCTGACCGCCTGGGGGAGTCTCGCCGTCCGCCACCCCTTCACCCTGGGCATCGCACGCCGCCGGACCCCGCGCGAGTACTGGGAACTGCCCGGCTTCATCGCGGTCAACAACGTCATCACGGCGGTCTGGGGAGCCGGCTTCACCTTCATCTGCGCCGCGCTGGCGGTCTGCCACCTGACCGGCGCCCCGGGCTGGGCCGGCATCGCCGCCCATGCGGCCGGCCTGGCGGGCCCCGCTGCCTTCACCTCCCGCTACCCCGCCCGCGTCCAGGCCCGGCTCCAGGCGGCGGGTGCCGCACCGGTCGAGGTGTGACAGGTTCCCGCCGGGCCCTGCCCGGCTCTGCGATGCTGGCTGTGTGCTCGCCCCGGAACCGATAACGGCCGACCCGCCCGGCGCCACGGCGAATCCGCTGCTGACGCAGTCGTGGCTCGACCTGGCGTTCCTGCACTGGGCCGCCGATCCCGCCGACGTGGCGCCCCTCCTGCCGGCCGGCACCGTGCCGGACACCCTCGGCGGGGTCACCTACGTCGGGCTGGTGGCCTTCCGGATGCACCGCGTCGGCTGGTTCCGGCTCCCCGGCGTCCCGTACCTGGGCACCTTCCCGGAGACCAATGTCCGCCTGTACTCGGTGGACGAGCACGGCCGGCGCGGTGTGGTCTTCCGTTCGCTCGACGCGTCCCGGCTGATCCCGGTCGCGGTGGCGCGGGCCGCGTTCCGGCTGCCGTACCAGTGGGCGCGCATGGACATCCGCCGCGACGGCGACACCCTCAGCTACACCAGCCGGCGGCGCGGGCCCGGGGCGGGCGGGGCGTACGCGCGGATCACCGTGCGGGTGGGCGAGCCCGTCGCCGAGCCGAGCGAGCTGGAGCACTTCCTCACGGCGCGCTGGGGTCTGCACAACACGTTCTTCGAGCGGCCCCTGTACCTGCCCAACACCCATCCGCGCTGGCCGCTGCACCGCGCCGAGCTCCTGGTCTGCGAGGAGAACCTCGTCGCCGCCGCCGGACTGCCCGCGACCACCACCTCGGGGCCCCCGGTCAGCGTCCTGTACTCCGCCGGCGTCCCCGTCCGCTTCGGGCGCCCTGCCCGGCCGGCCGGTATCCCGACCCCCTGAGCCGAGCTGCGCCGATCCGCGGTCGACCACGGCCGCCGAGTTGCTGCTAATATCGAAGCAACTTGCTTCCGTTTTAGCAGCCACTTGCCCACCGCACCCCGAGGAACGGCACCATGACCGCTCAGTCCATCACCCCCGCCGACCTGCCCGGCACCGTCACGCGCTACCTGCGGGCCCACGTCGCCCGCGACACCGCGACGGCGATCGGCGCCTTCACCCCCGACGCCACCGTGACCGACGACGGCAGGACCTACGAGGGCCGCACCGCGATCGAGCAGTGGCTGGACCGGGCGGCGAGCGAGTACACGTACACGACCGAACTGACCGCCGCCGAGCGCGCCGACGCCGGGCACTACGTCGTGACCCACCACCTGGAGGGCGACTTCCCGGGCGGCGTGGTCGACCTGCGCTACCGCTTCGCGCTCCGGGACGGCCTGATCGAACGCCTCGACATCGCGCCGTGAGTCATGCTTCCCCCATGACGAGTGCACCCATCGAACCGCCCTCCCCCAGCTCGACCCTCGCCCTCGACGGGACGACCACCGTCCCGCGCCTGGGCTTCGGCGCGATGCAGCTGCCCGGCCGGTGGAACGGACCCGCCGCCGACCGGGCGGTGTCGGTGGCGGTCGCGCGCCGCGCCGTCGAACTCGGCGCGCGCCACATCGACACCGCGGCCTTCTACTTCTCCGGCGGCAACCGGGCCAACGAGATCCTGCGCGAAGCCCTCCACCCCTACCCGGCCGGCGTCACCATCGCCACCAAGGTGGGCCCGCTGCGCGACGCCGGCGGACGGATGACCGGGGAGGCGGAACCCGGGCAGCTGCGCGGCCTGGTCGAGGAGAACCTGAGGGAACTCGGCGTCGACGTCCTGGACCTGGTCCACCTGCGGGTCGGCCGCCTCGGCACGGACCGGGCCGACTCGCTCGCCGAACGCTTCGCCGTGCTCGCCGCCTTGCGGGAGGAAGGACTCGTACGGCACCTGGGCGTCAGCAATGTGACGCGTGGTCAGCTGGACGAGGCGCGAACCGTCGCGCCGGTCGCGGCGGTGCAGAACCAGTTCGGCGTCCTGGACCAGCGGGACGGCGATCTGGTGGACTTCTGCGCGACCGTGGACATCGCGTACATGCCGTTCTTCGCCCTCGGCGGCGGCCACTCCCCGCTCGACGGGGACGCCCTCGCCAAGGTGGCCGAACGGCACGGCGCGACGCCGTTCCAGATCGCCGTGGCCTGGGGTCTGGCCCGCTCCCCCTCGATCGTCCAGATCCCCGGCACGGCCTCCCTCGCCCACCTGGAGGAGAACATGGCGGCCGCCTCGATCGTCCTCGACGCCGACGACCTGTCCCTGCTGGCCGACGGCGGCCGGTCCGCCGGCGCGTGACCGGCCGCCCCGGGGCCGTCAGCCGGCCGCGGGCAGGCGCCGCACCTTGACCACGTTGTCCCGGCGCGCCGTGGGACGGCCCTCCGGGTCGTTCTGCACGCGCTCGTGCTCCTCGCACAGCAGCACGTCCCATTCGCCCTCGGCGAGTTCGAGATCCCTGAGGACCTCGTCGGGGGTGGGGAAGTGCACCTCCGGGTGGTGGTTGTGCTCCCAGGCGGGGAATCCGCCGTGGCCGGTGACGAGCAGGACGCCCCCGGGGGCGACGGCGGCCGCGGCGGAACGCAGGATGCGCTCACGCGGCATGTAGCCGACGGTGTGCAGGAAGTGGGCGGCGACCAGGTCGAAGGAGCCCTCGGGGAAGGACTCGCCGAGGTCGTGGCGCTCCCAGGTGATCAGCTCGCCGACCCCCGCGTCGGCCGCGTGCCCCGCCGCGCGCCGCAGTGCCACACCGGAGATGTCCACGGCGGTGACGCGCCAGCCGTGCCGGGCCAGCCAGATCGCGTCACCGCCCTCGCCGCAGCCCAGGTCGAGGGCGGTGCCCGGCGTCAGCTCGGAGGTCTCGCGGACCAGGACGTCGTTGGGATTGCCGCTCCACACGCGCTCGGTCGAGGCGTAGCGGTCGTCCCAGTAGTCCTCCTGCGAGGCGATGTCGTCGGTCATCGGTGGATCGGGTCCCTTCACACGTGCGCGGCGCGGCGCCGTCGCGGGCGCCGCCTCGGGCCGACGATGCGCCCGGCCGGCGCCGGGCGACAAGATTCCTTGCCGGTTCGGCAACATCGGCCGGGCGGACGGGGCCCGGGGGGCGCCCGCGTGCCGCGCGGCCGATGATGGGGGGACGGCAGGACGTCGCGCGTGGAGGCTTGCCATGGCCGTGTGGCACGTACGTGATTTCACCCCGGACGATCTCGAGGCTGTGGTGCGCCTGGACGCCGAGAGCGGCACCACCGACCAGCCCGCCGTCTTCCGTCTCTCCGAGGCGGTCGCCGCCCTTCAGGCGCAGCACCCCAGCGTGGTGGCGATCGCCGACGGCCACCTCATCGGGGCGGCGATCGGCCGGGTCGACGGGGACCGGGCGTGGGTGCTGCGGATCAGCCTCCATCCGTCGTGGCGCAACCTGGGCCTGGGCACCGCGCTGCTGTCCGCGGTCGAGCACCGGCTCCAGGCCGCCGGGGCGCGGACGCTGGCCGCCGTGCTGCCCGAGGAGGAGACGGGTACCGCCGCGCTGTGCAACTCCGGTTTCACCCGGCGCCAGGGCCTGACGTACTTCGAGAAGACCCAGGCGGTGACGGCCCAGGACCCGGCGCTGCTGGCCTCGCTCGGCGCGCTCGTGCCGCCCGCCGGGCTGTGGGAGAAGCTCGCCGGGATGGGACGGGAGAAGTCCCTGATCGAGCGCCGGATCGTGCTTCCGCTGGCCCATGCCGAGCTCGCCGACGAGCACGGGGTCGAACCGCCGCAGGCCGTCGTGCTGTTCGGGCCGCCGGGCACGGGCAAGAGCACCTTCGCCCAGGCGGTGGCGAGCCGGCTGGGCTGGCCCTTCGTGGAGCTGTTCCCGTCCCGGCTGGCCCTGGAGGGCGGCATCGCCCCGGGACTCGGCAGGCGCTTCGACGAGATCGCGCAGCTCGACCATGTGCTGGTCTTCATCGACGAGGTGGAGGAGGTCGCCGGCCGCCGCAATCTCGCCGACCCGGCCTCCGTGGGCGTGGTCAACGAACTCCTCAAGTCCATCGTGCGGTTCCGCGACCGCGACGGCCGGCTGCTGATCTGCGCGACCAACACCGTCGCCGCGCTCGATCCGGCGTTCCTGCGGCACGGCCGGTTCGACTACGTGCTGCCGGTGGGCCCGCCCGACCACGAGGCGCGTCGCGCGCTGTGGGGGAGCTATCTCGCCAAGGCGGGCGCCGACGCGGACACCACGGCGCTCGCCGACGCCAGCGAGGGCTTCACGCCCGCGGACATCAAGCAGGCCGCGCGCGCCGTCGCGCAGACCACGTTCGAACGGACGCTGGACACGGGGAACAGGACCCAGGCCACCACGGACGACTATCTGCGCACCATCCGTTCCACCCGCCCCACGGTCACCAGCGACATGGCGCTGGAGTTCGCGGAGCACAGCGTCCGCTACGGCCGCACGTGAGCGTCGCGAGGGGCGGCACGGACGCGGTTCCGCCCTATGTTGGTGTCATGACCACGCCGTCAGCCGCACCCGCGTCCGCTCCCGGCCCCCTCCACCGGCTCACGCTCGACCAGCTCCGGCGCCGCACGAGCATGAAATGGCGGTCCTACCCTGCCGACGTGCTGCCCCTGTGGGTGGCCGAGATGGACGTCCCGCTCGCGGAGCCGGTGGCGCGGGCGCTCACCGAGGCCATCACGATCGGCGACACCGGCTACCCCGCGGGCACCGGGTACGCCGACGCGCTGGCGGCCTTCGCCCGCGACCGCTGGGGCTGGGACGGTGTCGTGCGCGAGCGCGCGGCGATCGTCCCCGACGTGATGCTCGGCGTCGTCGAGATGCTGAAACTCGTGACGGCGCCCGGTGACCCGGTGATCGTCAACTGCCCTGTGTACCCGCCGTTCTACCAGTTCGTGACGCACATGGACCGGAGCGTGGTGGAGGCGCCGCTCGGGCCGGACCTGCGGCTGGACCTCGACACCCTGGAGCAGGTCTTCGCGCGCTGCGCCGCGGACGGCGGGCGGGCCGCGTACCTGCTGTGCAGCCCGCACAATCCGACCGGCACGGTGCACACCGCCGCGGAGCTGGAGGCGGTGGCGGCGCTGGCGGGCGCGTACGGGGTACGGGTGGTGGCCGACGAGATCCACGCCCCCGTGGTGGCCCCGGACGCGGTCTTCGTGCCGTACCTGAGCGTGCCGGGCGCGGAGAGCGGGCTGTCGCTCATGTCGGCGTCCAAGGGGTGGAACCTGGCCGGGCTCAAGGCGGCGCTCGCCCTCGCCGGGCCCGCCGCGGCCGAGGACCTGGCCCGCATGCCGGAGGAGGTCGGGCACGGCCCGAGCCATCTGGGCGTCATCGCGCACACTGCGGCGCTGCGGGAGGGCGGCGACTGGCTGGACGCCGTCCTGGCGGACCTGGACCGCAACCGCCGGCTGCTCGGCTCCCTGCTGGCCGAACAGCTGCCGTCCGTCGGCTACCGGCCCGCCCCGGGGACGTATCTGGCCTGGCTGGACTGCCGCGCGCTGGGCCTCGGCGAGAACCCGTCGGAGGTGTTCCTGGACAAGGGCCGGGTGGCGTTCAGCCCGGGCCCCGACTTCGGCACGGGCGGCACCGGCCACGTACGGCTGAACCTCGCGACCGGCCCGGAGGTGATCACGGAGGCGGTGCGCCGCATGGCGGCCGCCGCCGCAACCGTCTGAATCCGGCACGCACGGGTAGCCGCCCCTGGAACGCGGAACGCGGGAACGCGCGACGTCGAGGAGCAGCGAGGAGGCGAGCGCCGTGACCAGCACTCCAGCACACGGGCCCCGCGACGGGCTGCACGTCGTGGTCGTGGGGGCCACGGGCAATGTCGGCACCAGCCTGGTGCGGGCGCTCGGCGAGGACCCCGCGGTCGCCCGGATCACCGGGATCGCCCGCCGGGTGCCCGCGGACTGGCGGCCGCCGAGGACCACGTGGGTCAGTGCCGACATCACGGACGACAGCACCCGGCTGTCGGGCCTCTTCGACGGCGCCGACGCCGTCGTCCACCTGGCCTGGCTGCTGCAGCCCAGCCACGACCCGGCGATCACCTGGCGCACCAATGTCCTCGGCGGCATCCGGGTCTTCGACGCCGTGGCGGCGGCCGGCGTCCCGGGGCTGGTGCACGCCTCGTCGGTGGCCGCGTACTCCCCCGGCCCCAAGGACCACCCGGTCGACGAGTCGTGGCCCACGCACGGCTGGCCGGGTGCCGCGTACTGCCGCGAGAAGGCGTACATCGAGCGGTATCTCGACGGGTACGAGGCGGACCATCCGCGGGTGCGGGTGGTGCGCATGCGGCCCGGCTTCCTCTTCAAGAAGGAGGCCGCCGCGCAGCAACGCCGCCTGTTCGCCGGGCCGTTCCTGCCCGGACGGCTGGTCCGGCCGCGGCTGGTGCCGGTCGTGCCCGACATGCGGGGCCTGCGCTTCCAGGCGCTGCACACCGACGACGCCGCCGATGCCTACCGCAGGGCGGTCCTGCGGCCGGTGCGCGGCCCCTTCAACCTGGCCGCGGAGCCGCCGCTCGACGCGGCGGAACTGGCCTCGATCTTCGGCGCCCAGGTCGTGCGGATGCCGCGCGCCGCCGTGCGTGCCGCCCTGGCGGGCGCCTGGCGGCTGCACCTGGTGCCGTCCTCCCCCGGGCTCTTCGACGCGGTGCTGCGGCTGCCGCTGCTCGACACCGGCCGGGCCCGGCGGGAACTCGGCTGGCGTCCCCAGCACAGTGCGACCCACGCGGTCGAGAAGTTCCTGGAGGGCCTGCGCGAGGGCAGCGGGGCGAACACCGCGGTGCTGGCTCCGAGCGGGGCCGTGGGGCGGCTCCACGAGGTCGCGACGGGCGTCGGCTCGCGGCCCTGAGCGCGCATACGAGACGAATGGTGAGGTGACGGCGATGCCGGCAGGTTCCAGCCCCAAGCGGGAGCGGCAGTACGAGCACATCAAGGAGAGCGCCGAGGAGCGCGGCGCGAGCGAGAAGCGCGCGGAGGAGATCGCCGCCCGCACCGTCAACAAGGAGCGCGCCCGCGCGGGCGAGTCGAGGACGGCGAGCCGCAGTTCCCTGGACGACATGTCCTCGGGCCGCCGCGGCGGCCTGCGCTCGGGCCACGGCCCGCAGGGCCCCACGTACGACCAGCTGTACGCGGAGGCGCGGCGACGCGGCGTCGACGGCCGCTCGCACATGAACAAGGCCGAACTCAAGCGGGCTCTCGGCGAGAACTGACGCCTCCCACCCGCTCCGCGTCACGCCGCGTCGAACCAGGGCTTGTCCGCCGCCCAGTGCCGGACCCAGCCGGCGAAGCCGGGTTCACCCGTGCTGAAGCCGAACGGCGCCCCGAAGGGAGCGGCACCGACGTCGGTGACCTGCCAGACGTGCCCCCGGTGGGGGCCGGTGACAACGAGGTGCCAGTTCATCGCGCAGCCGTCGGTGCCGAGCACGACCGAACCATGGTTGAGGACCTGGTGGATCATCTCGTCGGAGTCACCGGACGGAGCCGGGTCCTCCTCCCACAGCCACGCCCCGGTCAGGGGGAACGGCTTGCCCAGGTCACGGTCTTGCCCGTCACTGCCCCAGTCGGCGGGCAGCTCCGCCGCCGGCAGCAGTCCGTGGTCCGGCGGCCCTGAGGACGAGCCGTCCGTCTCCTCGGCGACGAACGTCCGGTACGGCTCGGGCAGCACGATCCCGTGTGCCGCCTCGAAGGCACGGACACCCTCCCAGCCGAGAGCCGACTCGCCGCCGTCGTCGACCCCGAATGCCGCCCGCAGTGCGGCGAGTTCCCCGGGGTCGGCCTGCTCACTGTTCATGCGGTACGGATATCACCCGGCTGCGACATCTCGAACCCCACGGACGTCCGGCGCCAGGTCGCCTCGTCGGCATCCAGCAAGGCGGTGAGGACGTCGGGGGCCGGGAGCGGGCCGTGGTCGGCGGGGACGCGCAGGGCCGAGGCGGCGGTCAGGTGACCGAGCCGGAGGGCCCGCTCGACGGGGAGGCCGCGGTGCAGGCCCGCGAGGAAGCCGGCGGCGAACGCGTCGCCCGCGCCGACGGGTTCGGCCACGCGGACGGTCAGCGCGGGCACCGTGCGGGCGTCCGTGCCGACGAAGGCGGTCGCGGACCTGGCGCCGTCCTTCACCACGAGGACCCGTGGCCGGGCCAGCAGCGCGCGGACCGATGGGGCGTCGGTGACGGTGTCCCCCCACAGCGCCTGGGCCTCGTCCAGTCCGACGAGCACGATGTCGGCGCGGTCGGCAAGGGGGCGCAGCACCTCCGCGGCGGCGGCGCGGCCGCTCCACAGGGCGGGGCGGTAGTTCACGTCGAAGCTGACGGGGCACGGACGTCCGGGGCGCAGCGCGCGCTCGACGAGGGTCCGGCAACCGGCCGACAGGGCGGGCGTGATGCCGCTGAGGTGGAGCAGCGCGGCGCCGTGCAGGGCCGGGTCGTCGAGCAGGTCCTCGGTGAGCGCCGACGCCGCCGAGTCGCGCCGGCGGTAGTGGACGCGGGTGCCGTGCTCGCCCGGGTCCTTGAACAGCAGCCCGGTGGGGCGGTCCGGGTCGACGCGCACACCGTCGACGTCCACCCCGCCCGCGGCGATCCGCGCGAGGACTCGGCGGCCGAACGGGTCGTCGCCGACGGCCGACACCCAGCGTGCGGGCACGCCGTGGTCGGCGAGGTAGAGGGCGACGTTGGACTCGGCGCCGGCGACCGCGACCCCGAGCCGGTCGGCGCTCTCCAGCGGCCCGAGGGGGTCCGGCACGAGCGCGGCCATGGTCTCCCCGACACAGACCACGGGGCCCGGACCGAGCTTCGGCGCGGCGGTGTTCACGGGCCGTCCTCCGGTTCGGGGCCGACCGGGCGGTAGGGCGCGGCGGGAGTGCCGGGGACGTCGACGCGGACGGTGAAGACGGCGCCGTCGAGCGGGCCCGGGGCGTCGAGGCCGATGGTGGCGCTGGTGACATGGAGGGTGCGGCCGTCCGGGCCGCCGAGGCACAGTCCGGCGGGCTGGACGGCGGGGAGTTCCACGACGCGGTCGAGCGTGCCGTCGGGCAGGTGGCGGCGGACCTGGCCGGTGCCCCACACCGCGGTCCACAGGGCGCCCTCGGCATCGACGGCCATGCCGTCCGGGCTGCCGGAGTCCAGGGTCACGAAGGTCTCGGGCGCGCCGAGTTCACCGCCGGCCACGTCCACCGGGTAGCGCCGGACGACACCGCGGGCGCTGTCGGCGAGGTACATCGTGCGGCCGTCGGCGGTGAAGGCGGGCCCGTTCGGCACCGTGATGCCGCGCAGGACGCGGGTGACGCTGCCGTCGCGGTCCACGCGGTACAGGGAGCCCGCGTCCTCGGTCGCCGCGTAGGCCATGCTGCCCGCCCAGAAGCGGCCGTACGCGTCGGCGACGCCGTCGTTCATGCGCATGGGCTCGAACGCGCCGTCCTCGGGCCGGGCGAGCCAGCGCACCCGCCCGGCGGGGTCGATGCGGCAGATGCCCGTGCCGGCCGCCGCGATCCAGTGCCCGGGGCGCCCCTCGACGGGGGCCACCGCGCCCAGCGGCACCGACAGCCGGGCCACCGTCCGGAAGTCGGGGGCGGTCAGCAGACGGCCCGTCAGGATGTCGGTGAGCACAACGCGGCCGTCGGTCCACCGGATGCCCTCGCCCAGTTCGAGGCGTTCCTCGCCGACGACCTCGTACGCGGTGCCGGTGGCGGTCACGGCGCGGGCTCCGCGCGGACGACGTCCAGGAACTCCCGCGCCCGCTCCCGCAGTGCGGCCAGGCTGCCTCCGGCGGCGGCGTCCGCCACCAGTGGCGAGCCGACGCCGACCGCGAGGGCGCCGGCGGCCAGGTAGGCGGCGGCGGCCGGCGCGTCCACGCCGCCGACCGGCACGAACGGCAGGTCGGGGAAGGGCGCGCGCAGGTCCCGCAGGTAGCCGGGGCCGCCCGCGCTGCCGGCGGGGAAGAGCTTGAGTGCCTGGGCACCGAGCTTCAGGGCCTGGAGGACGTCGGTCGGGGTCATCACACCGGCCAGGACGGGCAGTCCCAGTTCGCGGCCGGTGGTGACGCCGTCGCCGAGCGCGGGGGTGACGAGGAAGGCGGCGCCGGCGCGGTGCGCGGCGTGGGCGTCGTCGGCGCTGAGCACGGTGCCCGCGCCGAGGGTCGCCCCGGGCCCGAGCGCGGCGCGGGCCTGGGCGATCACGTCGAGCGCGCCGTGCCCGGTGAGGGAGACCTCGATGAGGGTGACGCCCTCCTCGGCGAGGGTGAGCACGGTCTTGAGTGCGGCGTCCGGGTCGTTGCCCCGGACGATGGCGAGCAGCCGGTGGGTGCGCAGCGCGGCGAGCAGGTCCATCCGACATCCCTTCTGCTGGTGGGTGGTTCAGGTGCGGCGGGTCGCGGTGGCGGTCAGCCGCCAGGAGACCTCGCCGGAGGCGGGCACGACGGCCGTGTCGCCCTCGTTTGCGCCCGCGCGGTCGAAGACGCGGCCGAGCATCGGCTCGACGCCGGTGGAGCGGTACGGTGCGTCGGCCGGGAAGGCGCCGAGGTTGCGCCACAGCGCGACGGCAACCGGCTGCCCCTCCGCCTCGAGCGCCAGGTGCAGCGTGTCGGGGCCGTCGGTGACCGTCATCCGGCCCGTGTCGACGACGGCGCCGACCGCGGTCCCGTCGTCGGGCCCGAGCACGTCGAGCGGGAAGCCGCCCACGGTGGGCCAGGTGCCGGGGACCTGGGTCGCGCCCTCGTCCGGGTAGAGCCGGGCGGCGGGCCGCCCGTCGACGCCGAGCCGGGCGGCGGGCGACAGGTCCAGCAGCGCGTGGGCGGCCCACACGAAGCGGTAGCCGGGTTCGGCGCGCAGCGTGTACGCGGCGACGACGGCGCCCGCCTCGGCGGTGACGCGGCGGGTCAGCCGGAAGTCGGGGCACTCCACGGTGTACCCGTCGCCGTCGCCGTCGGCCCGCCACGGCCGCGACCAGGCGTCCCCGTGGTCGGGGAGTCCGCGCACGGTCGGCACGCACTCCTCCAGTCCCCCGGCGTCGGCGAACGCGTCACCGGGCGCGACGCCCGCGCGGCGCGGCTCCTCGCGGTGCCACAGCCATTCGCGGCCGCCGCCCGCGAGCGAAGTCCAGCGGCCGCCGTGCGCCGGGTCGGTGGCGACGGTGAGCGGCACCGGCCGCGGCGCGGTCACCATTCGGCGAACGAGCCGTCGGCGTGCCGCCAGACGGGGTTGCGCCAGGCGTGCCCGGCGCGGTCCGCGGCGCGCACGGCCTCCTCGTCGACGTCGATGCCGAGACCGGGCGCCTCAGGACGGCGGGCCTGCCCGTCGACGAAGCGGAACGGCTCGGGGTCGACCACGTACGACAGCAGGTCGGCGTCCTTGTTGTAGTGGATGCCCCGGCTCTGCTCCTGGATCAGGAAGTTGGGCGTGGCGAAGGCGACCTGGAGGCTCGCGGCGAGCGCGATGGGCCCGAGCGGGCAGTGCGGCGCGAGGTGGGCGCCGAAGGTCTCCGCGAGCGCGGCGATCCGGGTGACCTCGGAGATGCCGCCCGCGTGCGAGAGGTCGGGCTGCACGACGGCGACACCGGCGTTGAGCACGGTGAGGAAGTCGGCGCGGCCGTAGAGCCGTTCACCGGTGGCGACCGGGACGTTGGAGGCGGCGACCAGGCCGGGAAGCAGGTGCGCCTGGTCGGGCAGCACGGGCTCCTCGACGAACAGCGGGTGGAGCGGGGCTATCTCGTGCAGCACGCGCCGCGCGTTGGCCGCGGTGAAGCGGCCGTGGAAGTCCACGGCGACGTCGCGGTGGGCGCCCAGCGCCTCGCGCGCCACGGCGACGCGCTCGACGACGGCGGCCGTCTCGGCGGGGCTGGTGAGCGGCGGCGTGGCGCCCGCGGCGTTCATCTTGACGGCGGTGAAGCCGGCCTCGACCTGGGCGGTGATCTCGTCCTTCAGCCGGGCGGGTTCGTCGCCCCCGACCCAGGCGTACACGCGGACGGTGTCGCGCACCGGCCCGCCGAGCAGGGTGTGCACGGGGACGCCGAGGGTGCGGCCCGCGATGTCCCACAGGGCCTGGTCGATGCCCGCGACGGCGCTGGAGAGCACCGGCCCGCCGCGGTAGAAGCCGCCCTTGGTCAGCACCTGCCAGTGGTCCTGGATGCGCAACGGGTCCTTGCCGATGAGCTGTTCCGCCAGCACCTCGACGGCGGCCCGCACCACCTCGGCGCGGCCCTCGACGACGGGTTCGCCCCAGCCGACGACACCGTCGTCGGTCTCGATGCGGCAGAACAGCCAACGGGGCGGCACGAGGAACGTCTCGATGCGCGCGATCTTCACTTTGCGGGGTCGTCCTTCTCTTCGGTGGGGGGCTGCTCGCTGCCGTGCGGTCCGCTGACCTTGTCCAGGTCGCGCATCGCCTGGTCGAGCAGGGCACGCATGGCGTTCTCCGCCGCGTCCGCGTCCCGGTCGCGCACGGCGTCCAGGACGGCGCGGTGGCTCGGCACGGGGTCCTCGCTGTGGGGGGCGCTGTGCACGATCTCGTCACGCTGGGCGAGACCGGACTCGATGACCATCTCCATGCGTTCCAGCAGTTCGTTGTGCGTGGCCGCCAGCAGCGCGCGGTGGAAGGCGAGGTCGGCCTCGACGGCGTGGCTCGCGCTGCCCTCCTCGCCCATGGCGGCCAGGGCCGCGTCGAGCGCTTCCAGGTCCTCGTCGGTGCGGCGGGACGCGGCCAGCCGTACGGCGGCGGGTTCGATGATGCCGCGCACCTCGCCGAGGTTGCGCAGCAGCGCCTGGTCGGCGCCGGAACCGTTGCTCTCGGAGAACTGCCAGCGCAGCACGTCCGCGTCGAGCAGGTTCCAGTCGGCGCGCGGCCGCACGAAGGTGCCGCGCTTCTGCCGGGCGTCGACCATGCCCTTGGCCGCGAGCACCTTCAGCGATTCGCGCAGGGCCGTCAGGCTGACGTCCAGTTCGTCCTGCAGGGCCGCCATGTCGAGCGTCGCTCCCTCGGGGATCTCGCCGCTGAGCACTCGGCGGGCGAGGGTCTCCACGGTCTGGCCGTGCACTCCGCGGCGCGCGTATGGCGTCATGTGTATGCCTTTCTTGCTGGTCGTTCGGGACGGGAGCGGCTCTCCGGGTGTCAGGCGGAGGACTTGACGACGCTCCAGCCGCCGTCGACCACCAGGCTCGTTCCGGTGATGTACGAGGCTTCCTCGGCGGTGAGGAAGGCGACGGCGGCGGCGACCTCCTCGGGGGTTCCGAAGCGGCCGGCCGCCGTCTCGGCGACGCTCTGCTCGCGTTCGTCCTGCGGTACCCGGTCCCATGCGGCGGTCAGGATCGGCCCGGGCAGCACGGCGTTGACGCGCACCTCCGGTCCGTACTCGACGGCGAGCTGCGAGCACAGCGACAGCAGCGCGCCCTTGCTTGCCGCGTAGGCCGGGTGGCCGGGGATGCCGTGGTGGGCGTGAACGGACGAGGTGAGGACCGCCGCGCCGCGCTCCTGGCGCAGGTCGGGCAGGACCGCCTTGAAGCCGAGGAAGGCACCGGTGAGGTTGACCGACAACTGCCGTTCCCAGGACGCGAGGCTCGTCTCGTGAGCGGGGGCGACCCGCACCGTGTAGGCGTTGCTGACCAGGACGCCGACCGGCCCGAAGCCGTGCGCGGCGTCGACGACCCGCCGCCAGTCGTCCTCGCTCGCGACGTCGGCGGCGACGAAGGCGGCGCGCGCGCCGTCCTTGCGCAGCCGGGCGGCGGTCTCCTCCCCGCGGTCGGCCGCGATGTCGACGAGCACGACGGCGGCGCCCTCGGCGGCCAGTCGCGCCGCGGTGGCGGCGCCGATGCCGGAGGCGGCACCGGTGACGACGGCGACGCGGTTGGTGAAGCGGGCCGCTGGGTTCATGGGGCTGGTCGTCTCCTGTTCGTTCCGTGCCATGGGTGCAGATTGTCGCCCGGCCGTCACTGGCGTGCCAGGACGACGAGCTCCGCGTCGTACTGTGCCGTCCACGCGAACGGCAGTCCCGAGTGCAGCAGATGGGCGCCGCTGTAGCGGGTTCCGGTGGCCGTGTCGGTCCAGACGGAGTCGGGCGCGAGGCCGCGCAGCCGGAGCCGGGCGTGCCTGCCGGACACCAGGGGCGCGCCGTCGAGGGTCCCGGTGTTCCAGGCCGTCACGACCAGGCGGGCGCCGCCCGGTTCCTCGTACTGGATGCCGCAGGTCGGGTCGGCGGGGCTGCCCAGCAGGTGGACCTCGCCGTGGTGGACGACGTCGCGGACCTCCTTGTAGCGGGCGATCCACCGCGCGGCCTCGGCCCGCTGCTCGGGCGTCCAGTGCCGGATGTCGGCGCCGATGCCGAGCACGCCGGCGGCGGAGTTGACGAACCGGAAGGCCAGCGAGCGGGGCCGCGGGTCGAAGACGCCGGGGGCGTCGGTGACCCAGGAGCTCATGGTGTGCGGGGCGTGCGCGTGGAGGTATCCGTACTGGATGCGCAGCCGGTCCATGGGCGCGGTGTTGTCGCTGGGCCACACCACGTCGGTGCGCGCGATGGTGGCGTGCTCGACGCGTCCGCCGCCGCCCGCGCAGCCCTCGACGGTGACGTGCGGGTGCGCGGTGCGCAGGTGGTCCAGCACCCGCAGGTAGCCGGCGACGTGGGCGGCGTCGAGGTCCTGGAGCTCGGGGTCGGCGCCCGCCGGGTGGCCGGGGCGGCCGCGCTCGGTGGGGGGCCGGTTCATGTCCCACTTGAGGTAGCTGATGGCGTGGGAGCCGAGCAGCCGGTCGAGCGTGCCGATGACGAAGTCCTGGACGTCCTCGCGGCCGAGGTCGAGCAGCAGCTGGTTGCGCACGAGCGTGGCGGGCCGGCCGTCGATCCGGTACACCCACTCGGGGTGCTCGGCGTACAGCTTCGAGCGGGGGCTGATGCCCTCGGGCTCCACCCACAGGCCGAAGTCCATGCCCAGCGCCCGCACGTCCTCGACGAACCGGTCGAACCCGCCGGGGAACTCGGCCGGGTCCGGGTCCCAGTCGCCGAGGCCGCCGGTGTCGTCGGGGCGTCCCACGAACCAGCCGTCGTCGACCACGAAGAGTTCGGCGCCGAGTTCGGCGGCGACCTTCGCCAGTTCCAGCTGGTTCCCGGCGTCGACGTCGAAGCCGGTCGCCTCCCAGGAGTTGTAGAGCACCTTGCGGGGGCGGTCCATGCGCCCGCCGGTCAGGTGCCGCTCGTAGCGGTGCCAGACGCGGGCCAGCCCGTCGAGCCCGTCGGGGCTGAACGCGCAGGCCAGCCGGGGCGTGACGAGCGTCGCGCCGGGGGCGAGGCGGACCGCGCCCTCGTGGGGCACCCGGCCGGCGCGCACGCGCACCGCGCCGCCGGGCTCGGCGTCGGCGGTGATCCGCCAGTTGCCGGACCACTCCAGGGCGATGCCGTAGGTGGGGGTGGCGCCCTCGGCGGGGGACGCGGCGTCCTGGACGGCGAGCCAGGGGTGGTAGGCGTGTCCGGCCGAGCCCTGGGTGCTCTCCATCTCGAAGCGCCCGCGCTCCAGGGTGACGTCCTTGAGCTGGAACTCCTGCGACCACTGGCCCGACAGGTAGCTCAGCCGCGCTCCGCCCTGGACGGGGACGTTGACGGCGGCGGAGTCGAAGCGCTCCAGCCGTACGTCGCTGTCCCCGGTGCAGGTCAGCTCGGTCCAGCGCAGGACGACGTCGGTGCCCGGCACCGTCTCGTAGCACAGCGTGGTGCGCAGCCCGAGCAGGTCGTCGGCGAAGTCCAGACGCAGTGCCCGGTCGCCGTCCTGCGTGGCGCCGGTGAACCGCCACCAGCTGCCGCGGTCGCCGCCGGGGCGGGAGGCGATCAGGTCGGCGCCGGTGAACGGCCGCAGCCCGTGCGGGATGTACTCGGCCGGGGCGGCGTCGGCGGGCGTGATGAAGTGGGTGCGGCGCGACCAGTCCAGGGGCGACGGGCCGTCCTCGGCGCCGTGCGGCCCCCAGGCGGCGAGCTCGGCCCAGCGGCCCTCGCCGCCGAGGGTGACGGCATAGGTGGTGGTGTCGGTGCGCAACAGCCACCGGTCGTGCGCGGTCACTTGACGGCTCCGAGGTTGAGTCCGGCCACGAAGTGGCGCTGGAAGCGGAGGAAGACGGCCACCGTCGGGGCGGCGGCGATCACCGAGCCGGCCGCGATGACGTTCCACATCGACACGTACTGTCCCTGGAGTCCGATGAGGGACGCCGTGATGGGCATCTGCGTGTCGGTGCGCAGCACCGTGATGGCCCACAGCAGGTCGTTGAAGATCCAGGTGAACGACAGTGCGCACAGCGCGGCCAGCGCCGGGCGGGCCAGCGGGAGGATGATCCGCCAGTAGATCTGCCAGGGGTTCGCGCCGTCGATGACGGCGGCCTGCTGGATCTCGCCGGGGATCGACCGCATGAAGCCGTGCAGGACGAAGACGTAGAAGCCGACGCCGAAGCCGACCTGCACGCCGATCAGGGCGTACAACTGGTCGTAGATGCCGAGCACTTCGCTCAGCTTGGAGACCGGGATCAGCAGGATCTGCGGGGGCAGCAGGTTGCCGCCGAGCATGATCAGCAGCAGGACGCGCCGGAAGGGCAGGTCGTAGCGGCTGAGCGCGAACGCGGCCATGGAGGCGAGGCCGAGCGAGAGCAGCACGGTGGGAACGGTGACCAGCATGCTGTTGATGAGGGCGCGCTGCTGGCCGCCGTCCACCCACGCCTGACGGAAGCTGTCGAAGGTGAACGAGTGCGGCCAGCTGCCGACACCGTGCGCGGCGATGTCGTCGAACGTCCGCGTGCTGGTGACCAGGACGAGGGCGATCGGCAGCAGCCACAGCGCGGACAGCAGTCCCGCGGAGAGGTGGAAGCCGGCGGTGCGCAGGGCACGGCCGCGCCGCTGGGAGAGGTGCGGCCGCACGGCCGGGACCCCACCGGCCCGGTCCGCCGCGTCCTTGTGGCCCTCGTGGTCCTCGGCGCGCGAGGTGGCGTGGGTGGCGGTCATCAGTCGGCCTCCCTGAAGGCACGCACGAGGTAGCTCGCGATGACGCCGAAGGCCAGCACGAAGATGACGACGGCGAGCGCGGAGCCGTATCCCAGCCGCAGCGACTGGAACGCGGTGGAGTACATGTAGGTGCTCAGCACTTCGGAGGAGTGGTACGGGCCGCCGCGGGTGAGCGCCCACACGACGTCGAAGGAGCGCAGCGAGTCGATGACGATGACCGACAGGACGACCGCGTTGACACTGCGCAGCTGCGGCAGGGTGATGTGCCGGAACTGCTGCCAGCGGGTGGCGCCGTCGACCTT
This sequence comes from Streptomyces sp. NPDC088732, assembly GCF_044751205.1. Lineage (NCBI taxonomy): Bacteria > Bacillati > Actinomycetota > Actinomycetes > Kitasatosporales > Streptomycetaceae > Streptomyces > Streptomyces sp. NPDC088732. Next base: position 62,381 of record NZ_JBIVLI010000010.1, on the reverse strand, counting down.
CGCCGCCTCGTACAGCGCCGGGTCGACGCCCTTGAGCCCGGCCAGGTACAGCACCATGACGTAGCCGACCTGGCGCCACAGCGCGGGCACGATCACCGCGTAGAAGGCGGTGTCCTGGTCGGCCAGCCAGGCGTGCTTCCAGCCGCCGAGGCCGATCGCCTCGAGGACGTTGTTGATCAGGCCGTCCGGCTGGTACATCGCCTGCCACACCAGGGCGGTGGCGACCAGCGAGAAGACCACCGGCAGGAAGAGCGCCGCCCGGTAGAACGCGATGCCGCGCCGCTCCTGCTGGAGCAGCAGCGCGGCACCGAGTCCGAGGACGGCGGAGAGCCCGCCGAAGAGCAGCAGCCACAGCACCGTGTTGATCGCGGCGGTGCGGAAGACCGCGTCGTGCACCATCTCGCTGAAGTTGCCGAGGCCGACGAACTTCGGGGCGCCCAGCCCGTCCCAGGAGGTCAGGGAGAGGTAGAACCCCTGGAGGGCCGGCCAGAAGACCCAGAACGCCTCGACGAGCAGCGGGATGAGGACGAAGGCCAGGACCACCGGGGGCACCCGAGTGGCCCTGGACCGTCGTGTGGAGCCGATCAGCGCCATTGTCACTGGCTCCAGATCTTCTGTGCGCTGCGCTGCCACGTCGTCAGGATGGAGCCGATCTCCTTGGGCTTCGCCAGGTAGTGCACGAGCGCGGTGTCCGCGGTCGGCTGGAGGGCGTCGCTGGAGTCCCGGTTGAAGAACTGGGTGAGGTCGGCGGCGCTCTCGATGAGCTTGCGGCCCTTGAGGACCAGCGGGGTGCCGGCGTCCTTGGCGTCCGGGTGGGTGGGCAGCGTCGTGCCGGACGAGCTCTTGAGGTAGAGCTCCTGCGCCTCGGCGGTGGCCAGGTAGCGCAGCAGCTCCTTGACGCCGTCGGCGCGCTGGGTGCGGGCGCTGGCGAAGTAGCCGTCGGTGGGCGCCTCCTCGGCGACCGGCACCTTGGGGTCGATGATCGGGAACTGGAAGAAGTCCAGGTCCCCGAGGGCGTCCTTCGGCGCGGCGTCGGCGAAGAAGGTGCCGATCAGCATCATGCCGGTGCGGCCCTGGAGCAGGGCGGTGGTGGCGTCCTGGAAGGGGATCGCCGTGCCGTTGGGGTCGAAGAACGGGCGCGCCTGGTCCCACGTGTCGAAGACCTTGCGCACTTCGGGGTCGTCGAAGCGGTGCTTGCCGGCGAGGAGTTCACGGTGGTACGTGGCACCGTTGACCCGGATGTTCAGGTAGTCGAACCAGGCGGAGGCGACCCACGGGGTGTCGCCGCCGGCGCCGAGGCCGATGGGGGCGACACCCTTGCTCTTGAGCTTGTCGCACAGGTCCAGGAACTCGTCCCAGGTCTTGGGCTCCTGCACGCCCCACTTCTCGAAGTTCGACTTGCGGTAGAACATGCCCCACCAGTAGTAGCTGGTGGGCACGAAGACCTTCTTGCCGCTGGAGGCCGAGGTGCACAGCTTCTTCAGGGCGTCGGAGTAGCCGGCGAGCTCGGGCTTCTCCCAGACGTCGCTGATGTCGAGGAGCAGGTCCTTCTTGGCGTACGACTCCGCGACGGAACCGGGGTACCAGGTGTACGCGTCCGGCGGGTTGGCGGAGGTGAGGTACGTCGGCAGCTGCGTGCGGAAGGTCTCGGAGGCGACGGTGTTGAGCTGCGCCTTGGTCGTCCCGCGCTTGTCGAACGCGGCGACGATCTCCTGCATCGCGGTCTTCGCCTGCGGGGAGGAGAGGTTGGACTGCAGGGTCACCGGGCCGCCGGACTTTCCTCCGGATGCGGCCGGGCTCTGGGTGACGCAGCTGCTCAGCAGTGCGCCGGCGCCGACTGCGCCGGCTCCCACGAGGAACCGGCGGCGGCTGGCGTTGATGGCGGTCATCTGTGTACTCCTAATGTGCCCACGGAACGGAGCTGAGGCCCCCTGACGGCCCGGCTCTGGGTGCGGCAGGAACAGACTGTCGCAGTGGTCAGCGCGCCGTCAAGATTAATTACTAATTTATTTCTGGGGTGGTGCGCCTCGGGTCGAACGAGGCCCGGGGGCGCACCAGATGGAGCGAACAAGCTGGTCAAGCGCGGGGCGAGGTGGACCGGCGGAGCGACGCTCAGAGCCCGGCCCGGTGGACGCGGCCGCCCACCCCTGTTAACCCGGCGAGCACACCGTCGCCCCGGCCGGCGATCCCGCGGAGCGTGCCGCCGAAGGCGCTGCCCACCCCTGCACGATGCGAAGCCACTGGTCTCTCCCGGGAGTTGGGTTGCACGGGCACCCACGCCGGTCCGGCCGGGCGTCGGTGCCACGGCGGAAACTGTGGCGGCACGTCCGGAGCCTGTCAATATTAATTGCTAATTAACTTAAAAACGGGGCCGTGAACCCATGGCTGCGGGCACGTCACGACACGCGAACGCCCCCGTCCGCGGCGCGCGGACGGGGGCGTTCGTGAAGCGGTCGTGCGGCGGTCAGGACCCCGACTGGGCCGCCCGCACCTGGGCGCTGAGGTCGGCGGTGTCCGACGCCGGGGGCGCCGTCACGGTCTTGGCGTCGCCGAACCCCAGAAAGTCGATGGTGACCTTGGCCTTGCCCATCACCTGGATGATCCGCACCGGCAGGTCCTTGCCGTCGACCCAGACGTCCATGTCGATGCTGTTGACGGAACCCGTCATGGAGCTGAGGAGGTTCTTCTTCTCGTCCGCGGACATCGCGTCACCCACGGCTCCCAGGTCCTTCTTGCCCACGGTGGCGTGGTAGTGGTGGGCCTTGGTGCCGCGCACCGACTCCTCACCCAGGTCCTCGGTGTCCTTGGACAGGCCGATGTAGCGAAGCCCCGAGGTCGGGTCGCCGGACTGCTCGGTCGCCGCGGCGGCCTTGTCGCCCAGAAGCGCCGACATGTCGATGCGCGCCCAGTGCTTGCCCTTGAGCGGGCCCCCGGGCTGCGGGTCCACGTTGTAGTAGTACGCGCCGTCGACCAGCAAGGCGCGGGTCTTGGCGTCGTTCTGCACCGCCTGCATCTGCGCCGCCTTGGTGTCCATCATGACGTCGTAGGCAAGGCCCTTGCCCCACGAGTAGGTACCCACCATGTTGATCGGGGTGCCCTGGCCGAGGTCGGTGGTGAAGTCGACCTTCGCCGACCCGACCTTCTCGGTGCGGTCGGTGACCCGCGCGAGGATCTGCGCGATTGTGTCCGCCTTGCCCACGGCCTCCGCCGTGTCGTGCGCCGCCTCGCAGCCCGCCGTCGCGGTCAGCGCGACGACCGCGGCCCCCACCGTGACGGCAAGGCGCATGCGCCTGGACGTGCCCATCGGATCCCCACCCCTGTTGCGTGTTGATGTTGTGCGTTCGCTGTGCGGACTGTAGTGCGCGGCACCGACAGGGCCGTAACCATTTACCGCCCGCACCACCGCTCCCAGGTGTCCAGCGGGGGACGGCACGCCTCCGGAAACCCCGTGGTCGCGGGGGTGCCCACCGGGCGGGACAGGCCGGTACGCTCCGGGCATGTCGGAGGAGGAGACGGCCGCGACCGGCCCCGTGACGTACCGGGCCCGGGACCTGCTCGTCTCTGTCGTCGCGTTCCTGATCGTCGGGCTCGTCCCCCTGACGGTCCTCGGACTCATCGCCTGGCCGCTCGGACTGCTGCCGAGCAGTGCCGTCCCCACCGCCTGGCTCGTTGTCTTCGCCGGTGGCGCTCCCGTGGCGGAGCTGTACCGGACCCGGCCGCCGGGCCGGCGCGGCGCGGCGCTCGCCGCCTTTGCCATCACGCTGGCACTCACCGCACTGGGAGAGGCCGTGGAGTGGTGGATCTCGCCGGACTCCACCCTTGGCGTGGGCTCCTCACTCGGCGCGCTCGCCGGCCTCTTCCTCGGCGCGGCGGTGTTCGCGTGGCGGATCGGCCACGTGGCCAGCGCCCGCACGGCCACCGACGCCTGATCGGCCACCGCCGGAACTCCGTGTCCGATATCCGCCGGTGTTCGCCCGCGGGATGCCGCACAGTGGAGTGGTGACGATGGACGACCGCAGGTACGAGGCGGTGCGCAGCCGGGACGCCAGGTTCGACGGGGAGTTCTTCTTCGCCGTCACGACGACGGGGATCTACTGCCGTCCCAGCTGCCCCGCCGTGACACCCCGGCAGCGCAATGTGCGCTACTTCCCGACCGCGGCCGCCGCGCAGGGCTCCGGTTTCCGGGCCTGCCGGCGGTGCCGCCCCGACGCCGTGCCCGGCTCGGCCGCGTGGAATGTGCGGGCGGACGTCGTCGGCCGGGCGATGCGGCTGATCGGCGACGGCATCGTGGACCGCGAGGGCGTGGCGGGCCTCGCCGCGCGCCTGGGATACAGCGCCCGCCAGGTGCAGCGGCAGCTGAACGCGGAAGTCGGCGCAGGCCCGATCGCCCTGGCGCGGGCCCAGCGGGCGCACACCGCGCGCATCCTGCTCCAGACGACGGGGATGCAGGCGGCCGGGATCGCGTTCGCCGCCGGTTTCGCGAGCGTGCGGCAGTTCAACGACACGATCCGCGAGATCTACGGCATGACTCCCACCGAACTGCGCGCGGCCCGGCCCCGGAACGGGCGTTCCGCGGCCGTCGCCACCGGCGGCGCGGAGGGCGCGACCGCCGCCGGGGTTCCGCTACGGCTCGCCTACCGGGGCGCCTACGACACCGGGCAGGTCTTCGACCACCTGGAGCGGCGCGCCCTGCGGGGCATCGAGGAGGTCACCGGCCTCCCCGGCGGCCGCACCTACCGCCGTACGCTGCGCCTGCCGGGCGGTCACGCCGTCGCCGAGGTGGGCGAGTCCGCCCGCAGCGGCAGCGGCTGGCTGGAGTGCCGCCTGCACCTGAGCGAGCTGCGCGACCTGACCACCGCCACCCAGCGCATCCGGCGCCTGTTCGACCTGGACGCGGACCCGTACGCGGTGGCCGAACGGCTGGCCGCGGAACCGGCGATGGGGGCGCTGGCCGCGCGCCGCCCCGGCATGCGCGCGCCCGGCACCGCCGATCCGCACGAGACGGCGGTCCGCGCCGTCCTGGGGCAGCAGGTCACCCTGGCCGCGGGCCGGCATCTGGGCGCCGCGCTCGTGGCGGCGTACGGGACGCCGCTGCCCGCGCCGAGCGGCGGCCTCACCCATCTGTTCCCCGCGGCGGACACCCTCGCGGGGGCGTCGCTGGAGGAACTCGGCATGCCCGGTACCCGCCGGGACACGCTGCGCGGCCTCGCCGCCGCGCTCGCCGGCGGCACCGTCGCCCTCGACCCGGGGGCCGACCGGGACGCCGCCGAGAAGGCGCTGCTGGCCCTGCGCGGCATCGGCCCCTGGACGGCCGGCTATCTGCGGATGCGCGCCCTGGGCGACCCGGACGTCCTGCTGGAGGACGACGCGGGGGTGCGCGCGGGCGCCGCGCTGGCGGGCGTACCGCTGGAGGAGGCCGAGGCATGGCGGCCCTGGCGCAGCTACGCCGTGCACCACCTCTGGAACGCCGCGCAGACCCTGTCCCGGGGCGGACCGCCGGATGCCTGAGCAGCGGGAATGCGACGTCCGAATCCCGCCAGCACCGCCCTCGCCGAGGGACCAGACTCGTAGCCGTACCGCACGAACGACGGAAGGACCGGACCGATGACGGTCTACACCACGACACCCAGCCCGCTCGGCGAACTCCTGCTCGTCGGCGAGGAGTCGGCGACCGCCGAGGGCGGCACGGCGCTCACCTCGCTGTCCGTTCCCGGGCAGAAGGGCGGCGTCACCTCCCCCGCGCCCGGCTGGCGCGAGGACCGGGCCGCGTTCGCCGGGATCCTCGACCAGCTCACGGCGTACTTCGCGGGCGAACTGACCCGCTTCGACATCGAGTTCACCGCGGCCGGAACCCCGTTCCAGCAGCAGGTGTGGAAGGCGCTGGAGGGCATCGACTACGGCACGACCCTCTCCTACGCCGACGTCGCGGAGCGCTGCGGCATCCCGCGCAGTTCGTCCCGCGCGGTGGGCGCCGCGATCGGCCGCAACCCCCTGCTGGTCGTCCGGCCGTGCCACCGCGTGATCGCCTCCAGCGGCGCGCTGACCGGCTACGCCGGGGGCATGGCCCGCAAGGAGCACCTGCTGGCGCTGGAGTCCGGCCACCGCGCCGGCTGAACGGGAGGACCGCATGACCCCCACCACCCACGCCCCGGCGGCCGTTCCCGCGCGGGTCGCCGCCGCCGACTGGCCCGCGCTCGCGGATGAGCTCGACGCGCACGGCAGCGCCCTGACCGCCGACCGCGTCCTCACCCCCGCCGAGTGCCGCGCGGTGGCCGGCCTCTACGACGAGCCGGCGCGCTTCCGCTCGACCGTCGACATGGCCCGGCACCGCTTCGGTTCCGGCCAGTACCGCTACTTCGCCCACCCGCTCCCGGAGCTCGTACGGGAGTTGCGCGAGGCGTTCTACCCGCGCCTGCTGCCCGTCGCCCGCGACTGGGCGGCGCGGCTGGGCGGCGCGGCTGGGCCGTCCCGCGCCCTGGCCGGACACCCTTCAGGAGTGGCTGGCGATGTGCCACGCGGCGGGCCAGCGGCGGCCGACGCCGATCCTGCTGCGCTACGGCCCGGGCGACTGGAACGCGCTGCACCAGGACCTCTACGGGGAGCTGGTCTTCCCGCTCCAGGTCGTGATCGGCCTGGACGAGCCCGCCGGGGACTACACCGGCGGCGAGTTCCTGATGACCGAGCAGCGGGCGCGCGCCCAGTCCCGGGGCTCCGCCGTCGCCCTCCCCCAGGGCCACGCCCTGGTGTTCACCACCCGCGACCGCCCCGTCCGCACCGCACGCGGCTGGTCGGCCGGCCCCATGCGGCACGGCGTGAGCACCGTCCGCTCCGGCCGCCGGCACACGCTGGGGCTGGTCCTCCACGACGCGACTTGAATCCTCCCCCAGCTGAAGCAGGGGGATTCCTGGCTCACGCCGCCTGCAGGTCAGCGACCCGACAGGTCTTCCACGATCAACACCAGCCGGGTTGCGATCAGCACGGCGTACGCGCTTGGCTCTCGCAACGCACGAGAGCGATCTCACCCTACGTGTCCGTGCGGTTTCTCCCTGGAGCCGAACCGACGTTCCTGCCCCGCTCCGCAGGGAGTCCGATTCCTCCCCGGCCTGAAGTCCGGGGCATCCTCGGAGGCCGTCGGTGACCGGCTCCCGCCCCGCCAGGACGTACACGCTGACCGGACCGGACGGGCTGCCGTACCGCAGCACCACGCCCGGCGCCCTCGGCGGGCACCGGCGCGGCCGCCTCTACGGCAGGCTGGACTGCCCGAGCGCGCTGCGGGCGCTGGCCCGCGGCGGCTACGTACGGGAGCGGGTGTTCTTCGCCGACGAGGCGACGGCGGTGGCGGCCGGCCACCGGCCCTGCGCACGCTGCCTGCCGCGGCAGTACGCACAATGGAAGGCGAGCCGAGCGAACCGGGACCCCGACACCATGGCACTGCCGTACCTCTCCGACAGCGGGACGCCATCCTCGCCGCTGCTCGCGGCCGGCGACCTGGCCGCGCTGGAGGGAGCGGCGGCGCCCGCGGCTCACACGGCGGAGGAACTCGCCGCTGTGCTCGGGCTGCTGGGCGGTGCGCGGGTCGTGGCGGTGGGGCACAGCCGCGACGCGGCCTCGCGCGATGCCGCGGCGGCCTTCGCGGCCGCGTGGCGCACGGCGGGCCGCGAGATCGCCGCCGTCGTGGACTGGCCCGAGGCGGCGGCCTCCTGGCTGCGGCCGGCCCTGCGGCTGACCGCGGACGCGCCCGACGCCTGGGCGGTCGCCGCGGCCCCCCGCGGCTGGGCCCAGCTCGTCCGCCGGCTGCGGCACAGCACCGGCTGGGACCCCGCCCGCACGGTCGGCTTCGCCGCGCTCGGCGATCCCCGTGTCGCGGCCGCGACCGGCGCGGCGGCGCTCCAGGGACTGCGCGCGGCGGCGGCCGATGGCGGCGTCTGGCGCTTCGACCGCGGCTGGGTCGTCCGGGACACCGGAGGCACGACATGAGCGCGCTGATCCCCCGCCCCCGGCTGGAGCTCGCACCGGGCGCGGTGCACGTACCCGGCTGGCTGGACCTCGACGAGCAGCGCCGGCTCGTGACCGCCTGCCGCGCCTGGGCCACCGGACCGGTTCCCATGCGGCACACGAGACTGCCGCAAGGCGGAGTGATGTCGGTGCGGACGGTCTGTGTCGGCTGGCACTGGCAGCCGTACCGCTACACACGGACGGCGGGTGACGTGAACGGTGCCCGGGTCGCGGAATTCCCCGGCTGGCTGGCCGAGATGGGCCGCCGGGCGCTGGTGGACGCGTATCAGGACGCGGCGGCCGGCGACGGCTACGCGCCGGACACCGCTCTGGTCAACTTCTACGACGCCGACGCCCGGATGGGCATGCACCAGGACAAGGACGAGCGCTCCGGCGCCCCCGTGGTGTCGCTGACCATCGGCGACAGCTGCGTCTTCCGCTTCGGCAACACCGAGAACCGCAACCGCCCCTGGACCGATCTGGAGCTGGCCTCGGGAGACCTGTTCGTCTTCGGCGGGCCGTCGCGTTTCGCGTACCACGGGGTGACGAGGATCCTGCCCGGGACCGGTGACCCGGCCACCGGCCTCACGGCCGGGCGGCTGAACATCACCATGCGGGTCACCGGTCTGACGGACACCGCCGGTCAGTGACCGGGCAGGTCGCGGTTGAACAGCCGCACCTGGCCGCGGGCGATGGGCGTGCCGGCCTCGTCCGCGATCTCCACGAGCCACAGTTGCAGGCTCCGGCCCTGCTGGAGGGGTGTGGCGACCACGTCGAGGCGCCCGGCGACGTGCGAGCGCAGGAAGTCGGTCTGGTTGCCAACCCCGACCGCGAACTGGCCCCGGGACCGCACCGCGAGCGACGCCCCCACACTGGCCGCGCTCTCGATGACCGTGATGCCCTACGGGGTGTGGTGCTCCGCGGTCACGTCCACGTGACCGCGGACCTCGGTCGGGGAGGCGGAGTCGAACCGCAGGCCGACGGCGCGGAGGAAGGCCCCCGAGTTCTCCGGGGCGAGGGCGGCGTCGGGCTGGGCTGCTTCGGGCACGGCGGGCTCCTGGTCCGCCCGCGGACGGGGCGACGGGATCAGTGCTGCTGCGGGGTGGGACGGTTGCGCACCAGTGTGGCGGCCGCGACGGCCGCCGCGGCGATGGCGACACCCGGGATGACGACGGCCACGTGCAGCGCGCCGGAGAAGGCGGCGCCGACCGCGGAGTCCACGGTGGCCCGCAGGTTCGCGGGCAGGCCCGCCCCCGAGGAGCCGCTGGCGACCGCCTCGACCACCTGGCCGGTGACCGCGGACGGGGTGCCGCGCTCGGTGAGCGCGTCGGGCAGCCGGGAGGCGAGGCCGCTGGTGAGGACGGTGCCGGTGACCGTCGCACCGAGGGTGCTGCCGACCTGGCGGAAGAGGTTGACCGTTCCGCTGGCCATGCCGCCGTCGGTGTGCGGCACGCTGATGACCGCCACAGCGGTGCCGGGCGGCAGGATGAGCCCGGCTCCGGCACCGAACAGGGCCAGTTCCACCCCGATGACGGTGATCGACGTGGTGGCGGACTGCGCGGTCATCAGCAGGGCGGCGACCGCGGCGAGCACGGTTCCGGTGACGAGGGTCGTCTTGAAGCCGACGCGGCGGGCTATCGCGGCGGCCACGTAACTGACCAGCACGTACGCGATCATCACCGGCAGGAGCAGCAGTCCCGCGTGGAGGATCGTCTCGTGCCGGACGCGCTCGAAGTACAGCACCTGCGCGAGGGCGACGGCCACGAACGAGTACTGGCCGATCATGGCGACGACGTTGGCCGTGGCGAAGGTGCGGTTGCGGAACAGCCGCAGGTTGAGCATCGGCGTGCGGGTACGCGACTCCTGCACGATGAAGGCGGCCACCGCGACGGCGGCGAGCACGAACGCCCCTGTCGCCTGCCAGGCCCCGTATCCGCTGTGACCGCCTTCGACCAGGCCGTAGTTGAGCGCGGCGATGGCGATCACGCCCAGCACCAGGCCCGGCGGGTCGAGGTGCCGGCCCGGCTGCTTGCTCTCGGTGACGAAGCGCGGCGTGAGGATCAGCACGACCACCGCGAGCACCACGTTGACCAGGAACACCGCGTTCCAGGAGAAGCGCTCCAGGATCAGGCCGGCCGCCACGGGACCGAAGGCGAGCCCGATGCCGGACACGGCCACCCAGATGCCGACCGCCCGGGTGCGCTCGTGCGGGTCCGGGAACATGTGGGTGACCAGGGAAAGGCTGTTGGGCAGGATCGCCGCGCCGCCGATGCCCATGAGCGCCTGGCCCACGATGACCGTCCCGGCGCCGGACGCCAGGAACACCACGAGGCTTCCCGCGCCCAGGAGCACCATGCCGAGGGCGAAGACGCGGCGGCGTCCCAGGATGTCGCCGACGGTGCCGGCGGAGAGCACGAAGCTCGCGACCATCATCGAGTAGATGCCGGCGATCCAGACGAGCGCCGAACCGGATACGTGCAGATCCTGCTGGAGGGGCGCGAGAACCGCCGCGGTCTGCGTGATGTTCACGAACATCGCCATCTGGCCGAGGCTGGCGACGACGAATCCGATCCATTGCCGCCGGCTCTGCCGGGCGGCGGTGGGCTGTGTGACGGGCGGTGCGACGGACGCGCCGGTGGCGGTCGGGGGTGTCATGAGCGTGTTCCCTCCTCAGCTGAGTACGACTCTCGAACCCAGCCGTGGGGTCGTACGCTACCATGTCTAAGTTCTTCTGCAGAACTCAGATAGGATTCACCGCATGGACTACCTGGACCAGGACACCTCCAACTGCTCGGTGGGCCGCGCCGTCGATCTCCTCGGCCAGCCGTGGGTGCTGCTGATCCTGCGCGAGGTCTCTCGCGGGATCCGGCGGTTCAGCGACATGCAGAACCATCTGGGCGTGTCCCGCTCGGTCCTCAGCGACCGGCTCAACGGCCTGGTCGAACGCGGCGTGCTGGAAATGCGCGACTACCAGGAACCGGGGACGCGCCGGCGCTCGGAGTACGTGCTCACCCCGATGGGGAAGGACCTCTACCCCCTGATCACGGCGCTGCGCAATTGGGGCGACAAGTACCTCGCGGACCCGGAGGGCCCGTCCCTGCTGGCGACGCACCACGGGTGCGGGGCGCCCGTGCGGGTGGCGCTGATGTGCGAGGACGGGCATGTGGTCGCCTCCGGCGACGAGGTCGATCGCCGCCCCGGTCCGGGTGCGCGGGCGCGTGTCCGCGCCTGACGCCCTGGGTTTCTCCCCCGCCCTCCCGCCCGAGTGCCCGGCGCGGTAAGTGCGGCCCCCGCTGCGTGCGTTGTGGGGTCGGCGCCGCGCCGGGGTACGTCCTCAGCGCTCGCGGGTTACGCCTGCAATCCGTGTACCGCGGTCACCGCTCGTCGCTTCCGGGCGCACCCCGCCACACCCCCTCCCGGGCCGGTTGGGGCGACTGACGGCCGGTGGGGTGTCTGTAGGCGGTGACGGCGGAGCATGTCGTTGGCGCGGCGCCAACAGGTGCCCGAGCACGGTGCCGCTTCACACCACCCACCGGGGATCAGGCGCGATACGAGACGGAGGGGGCGGGGTCGTAGGGGTGGCGTTCTGGACACTGGAGCATATTTGGGTGCACAACCCGGAGTGATCAAGTCGGGTACCTGAGGCACCTAAATGTGCTGTCCAGAATGGCAGCCCCGGAGGGCCCGCACCCGGCCCCCCAACAACGCGCGTCGGGGCGCCCGGACCTTGCCGGGCACACGGGAGGGCGGGCGGGGGAGAAACGGGTCTACAGCGGACGCGGGCCCGTGCTCCCGCGCGGGCAAAGCGTCGGCGTCGGCACCTGCGACCGCCGCGCGCTCCCCCCATCCAGCAGCGCCAGCAACTCCCCCGCCGCATGCCGCCCCACCCCCGGCGTGTCCCGTACCAGCGCCGTCAGCGGCGGGTGCGTGGCCCGGCACAGCGGGGAGTCGTCGAAGGCGACGAGCGACAGGTCGCCCGGTACGGACAGCCCGCGCCGGGCGGCGACGGCCGCCCCCGCGACCGCCATCACGTCGTTGTCGTAGACGATCGCCGTGGGCGGATCGGCCCCGGCCAGCACGCGGTGGGTGACCTCCGCGCCCTGGTCGCCGGAGTAGTCCGTGGTGACCGAGCGGGCCGCGGTCAGCCCGAGGCGGGCGGCCTCGGCCCGCAGTGAGGCGATGCGGCGGGCGGTGTGCGCCAGGTGCGGCAGGCCCGCGACGTGGACGACACGGCGGTGGCCGAGGGCGTGGAGGTGGCGGGCGATCGCGGCCATCGCGGCGGTGTCGTCGGCCCACACGGTGGAGATCCCGGGGTGCTCTGCGGCGCCGTCCGGCGTGGTGCCGATGACGACGGCGGGCAGGCCGAGGGAGTCCAGGAGTTCGGGGCGCGGGTCGCCGGCGTGCGGGTCGACCACGACGACCCCGTCGACCCGCTGCTCGGCCCACCACCTGCGGTAGACGGCGCACTCCTCCGTGCCGTCCTCCACCACGCGGAAGAGCAGGCCGAGTTGGCGTGCCGACAGCACTTCCTGGAGGCCCGAGACGAGTTGCAGGAAGAACGACTCGAGCCCGAGGGTGTTCGCCGGACGGGCCAGCACCAGGCCGACCGTGGCGGCGCCCTCCCCCGACAGCGCGCGAGCGGCGGTGCTGGCCCGCCAGCCCAGTTGCTCGGCGACGGCACGGACGCGGCGGCGCGTGGCGTCGGACACTCCCGGCCGGTCGTTGAGGGCGAAGGAGACCGCGCTCTCGGACACGCCCGCCCGGCGGGCGATGTCCTTCATCGTGGGGCGGCGTGCCGACGGGCGCCGGTCGGCGCGGCCCGGGGGCACCGGTTCCGCCGTCATCGGGTACCTCCCGCCGTTCTCCGCCGCGTGTTCCCGTTGTGGGGTGCCAGTATCCACCAGGGGAACACCACGCGTTGCTATAGCGCTTGAGCGGATTGCCTCTAAAGCGCATTAGCAGTCCCTGCTCAATTTCTTCACCTGCGGCATGACCTGCGGTTTCCCTCGGCCAAAAAGCCTTTGCCCGCGTTGAGTTGACTTTGCCGGGGGAGCGATGCGAGTTTGGCGTGGGCGCCGGCGGCCGGCCCCCCGGCCGAAGCCGGTCGAGGCACGGCTCTCCCCCGCCCGCCCGACAGCCCCGGCGTGCCGCCGCGCCCGCCCTTCGCCACCTGGAGCCGCCATGACCCCGCGTCTGGGCGTCAACTACACCCCGAGTCAGGGCTGGTTCCACCACTGGCTGGACTTCGACCTCGACGCGGTCCGCGCCGACCTCGACTCCATCGCCGGTCTGGGTCTGGACCACATCCGGGTGTTCCCGCTGTGGCCGCTGTTCCAGCCCAACCGCGCGCTGATCCGGCCGCGGGCGGTCGAGCAGCTGGTCGCGCTCGCCGACGCCGCCGCCGAGCGCGGCCTGGACGTCAACGTCGACGGGCTGCAGGGCCACCTGTCCAGCTTCGACTTCCTGCCCGCCTGGACCGGCACGTGGCACCGCCGGAACATCTTCACCGACCCCGACGTCGTCGCGGCGGAGGCCGAGTACCTGCGCACCCTGGCCGCGGCCCTCGCCGACCGGCCCAACTTCCTCGGCATGACGGTCGGCAACGAGATCAACCAGTTCTCCGGACCGCCGCACCCGGACCCCGACCGGATCGGCCCCGCGCAGGCCGAGGCGTGGCTGCGCCTGATGCTCGACGCGTGCGAGCGCGGCGCCCCCGGCAAGCTGCATCTGCACGCCGAGTACGACGCCGCCTGGTACCAGGACGACCACGCGTTCACCCCCGGTCAGGCCGCCCGCCTCGGCTTCGCCACGGCCGTGCACTCCTGGGTCTTCAACGGCACCGCGCAGCGCCACGGCCACGCGGGCGTCGCCACCGAGCACCATGCCGCCTACCTCGTCGAACTCTCCAAGGCGTGGGCCACCGACCCGCACCGTCCGGTCTGGCTCCAGGAGGTCGGCGCGCCCGCGCCGCTGATCCCGCCGGACCACGCGGCGGCCTTCGCGTCGGCCACCATCGCCAACGCGCTGGACTGCACCGATCTGTGGGGCATCACCTGGTGGTGCTCCCACGACGTCGCGCGGAGCCTCGCCGACTTCCCTGAGCTGGAGTACACGCTCGGCCTGCTCACCAACGACCGCCGGGTGAAACCGGTCGGCGCCGCCGTCGCCCGCGCGGCCGCCGAACTGCGTTCGGCGCCGGTCCCGCTCCCGCGCACCACCGCGCTCGTCGTGGACGTCGGCGATCCCGGGACGGCTCCGCGCCGCGCCACCTGCGCCCCCGGGGGCGAGGTCTTCGAGGCCTGGGCGGCCCTCACCGCCCGCGGGGTGCGGCCGGCCCTCGTCCTGGCCGAACTCGCCCAGGACCCGGTGCATCTGGCCGCGCGCGGCATCACCGAGGTCGTCACCGCCGACGACGCCCGCTGAGGCCGCCGGTCCGGGACCTCTCTTTCCCCGGGGCATCGCCCCCTGTCAGACTCGGCCCGTGACCGAATTCGACCTGCTCGTCATCGGATCCGGCCCGGGCGGCCAGAAGGCCGCCATCGCCGCGGCCAAGCTCGGCCGCCGGGTCGCCATCGTCGACCGCCCGGACATGCTGGGCGGCGTCTCCATCCACACCGGCACCATTCCGTCCAAGACCCTGCGTGAGGCGGTGCTGTACCTCACCGGCCTGACCCAGCGCGACATGTACGGGCAGAGCTACCGCCTCAAGGAGGACATCACCGTCGCCGACCTCACCGCGCGCACCCAGCACGTGGTGAGCCGTGAGGTGGACGTGATCCGCAGCCAGCTGGCCCGCAACCGCGTCACGATGCTGCCGGGCACCGGCCGCTTCGTGGACGAGCACACCGTCGCCGTGCGCGACGCCTCCGGCCAGGACTCGCTCGTGACGGCGGCGCACATCGTGATCGCGACGGGCACCCGGCCGGCCCGGCCGGCCAGCGTGGAGTTCGACGACCGCACGGTCATGGACTCCGACAGCGTGCTGAACCTGGAGCGGGTCCCCCGCTCGATGGTGATCGTCGGCGCCGGGGTCATCGGCATCGAGTACGCCTCGATGTTCGCCGCGCTCGGCACCAAGGTGACGGTGGTCGAGCAGCGCGACGGCATGCTGGACTTCTGCGACGTCGAGGTCGTCGAGTCGCTCAAGTACCACCTGCGGGACCTGGCGGTGACCTTCCGCTTCGGCGAGACCGTGGCGGCCGTCGAGCGGCACGCCACCGGCGCGCTGACCCTGCTGGCGAGCGGCAAGAAGATCCCCGCGGACACCGTGATGTACTCGGCGGGCCGGCAGGGCCTCACCGAGGAACTCGACCTCGGCAAGGCGGGGCTGACCGCGGACAAGCGCGGCCGGATAGCCGTCGACGAGCACTACCGGACCGCCGTGCCGCACATCTACGCGGTGGGCGACGTGATCGGCTTCCCCGCGCTGGCCGCCACCTCCATGGAACAGGGCCGGGCCGCCGCGTACCACGCGTGCGAGGAGCCGGTGAACGCGATGCGCGGCCTCCAGCCGATCGGCATCTACACCATTCCCGAGATCAGCTTCGTCGGCCGTACCGAGGACCAGCTGACCGACGACAACGTGCCGTTCGAGGTGGGGATCTCGCGCTACCGCGAGCTGGCCCGCGGCCAGATCATCGGCGACTCGCACGGCATGCTCAAGCTGCTGGTGTCGCCCGAGGACCGCACGCTGCTCGGCGTGCACTGCTTCGGCTCCGGGGCGACCGAGCTGCTGCACATCGGGCAGGCCGTGATGGGCTGCGGCGGCACGGTCGACTACCTGGTGGACGCCGTGTTCAACTACCCGACGCTCGCCGAGTCATACAAGGTGGCCGCGCTGGACGCGACCAACAAGATCCGCCAGATCGACCGGCTCACCGGCTGATCCCGCGCCGCGGCCGCGGCTGCCCGGGCCCTGCCCCGGGGCCCGCGGCCGGTGCGGCCGCGGGCGGCCCGCGGGGCCTGCGGTTAGCCTGGGACGACGCATGCGCCACACCGCCTGACGGCGGCCAGGAGGTCGTCATGAGCGATCCCGTACGGGTTCCGGGCGTCGAAGGGGCGATCGTCCGCAGGGGCGACGCCGGCTACGAGGACGTCCGCGCGAGCCGTCTGTGGAACGGGTACCAGCCGCGGCGCCACCCCGAGGTGATCGTCCGCGCCGCGACCGTGCGCGACGTGCCGGCGGCCATCGCGCTGGCCCGTGCCGAGGGCCTGCGGGTCGCGGTCCGCACCGGCGGCCACAGCTGGTGCGGCACGCCCCTGCGCGACGGCGGCATGCTGCTGGACCTGTCGGCCCTGCGGCGCTGCACCGTCGGCCCCGGGCAGGCCACCGCGACCGTGGAACCCGGGATCCGGTCCGCGGAACTCACGCGCATCCTCGCGGGCGCCGGCTTCGCCTTCCCCACCGGCCACGCCCCCGCGGTCGCCCTCGGCGGCTACCTGCTCGGCGGCGGCCTCGGCTGGAACTCCGGTGAGTGGGGCCCCGCGTGCGCGAGCGTGCGGGCGATCGAGGTCGTCACCGCGGAGGGCGAGGTCGTGCGCTGCGACGAGCGGGAGAACGCCGACCTGTTCTGGGCGGCGCGCGGCGCGGGACCGGGGTTCTTCGCCGTCGTGACCGCCTTCCGGCTGGCACTGCGGCCCCTCCCGGCGGCGATCGCCGCGACCTCGTACGTGTGCCACCTCGGGGAGGTCGAGAGCCTCACCGACTGGATCGCCGACGCCGCCGAGGAACTGCCGCCGAACGTGGAGGTCGCGTTCGTCCTGCTGACCGATCCCGGCTCCGGTGAGGTGGTCGTCTCGCTGACCGGTACCGCGTTCGCCGGCTCGCACGACGAGGCGGCCCGGGCGCTGGCGCCGCTGGCGCGCGCGCCGCTCAGCACCGCCCCGCTGCACCGGGCCGTCGCGGAGCCCACGTCCATGGAGGCCCTGTACGCGCGGGCCGCGGCGGCCTGGCCGGAGGGGCACCGCTACGCGGTCGACTCGCTGTGGTCCCGGGCCGACCTGGGCACGCTGCTGACCCGGCTCGGCGACGCGCTCGGCCGCGCGCCCTCGGCGAAGTCCCTTGTCCTGGCGCCGCTCGCCCCGGCCTCGCGGAACCCGGAGCTGCTGCGGAACATGGCGTTCGGCGTTCTGGGCGACGCCAAAGTCGCGCCGTACGCGATCTGGGACGATCCGTCACGGGACGAGGCCAACGTCCGCTGGCAGCGCGAGGCGACGGCGTCGGTCGCCCCGCTGGGGACCGGGCACTACATCGGTGAGGCGGACCTGTCGGCGGACGCATCGCACGCCCGCAGGTCGTACCGGGCGGCCGACTGGGCGCGGCTCGGCGAACTGCGCGCGAAGTACGACCCCGACGGGGTCTTCCACACGTTCCCTTAGTGCCGGCGCTCACCGGACGTGGCAGGGCCGCCACCTCCTGCGAGGTGACGGCCCTGCCGTACTGTCACTGCGTTGCTCGGTCTGCTCCGATCGTCAGACCTCAGCGGTAGAAGCCGTAGCCGCCCCAGCCGCCATAGCCGCCGTAGCCGTGGCCCCAGCCACCGCCCCAGCCGCCCCAGCCGCCGTGGCCCCAGCCACCGTAGCCGCCCCAGCCGCCCCAGCCGCCGTGGCCCCAGCCACCGCCGCCCCAGCCGCCGCCCCAGCCGCCGTGCGCGACGACTGCCTGCTGCGTGGCTGACTCATGCGGCGTGGCCGCACTTGCCGCGGACGCTCCGGCGAATGCCAGCAGCGGAGCAACAAAGGCCGCTGCGACAATCCTGCGAGTGGTGTTCTTGTTCGCGCGCATGTCGTTCCCTTTGAGGTGTGAACGTTTAGGGGTGCGACCATAAGGACTGGTCGCCGCCGCACCGGCTTCGTGCGCGTGATTCCGGTGCGACCGGGATGTGCCCGGGTCCTTGGGACGGGGCACACCATCACTGGTGTGGAACGCCGTATCCGATGTGCCTAGTTGGAAGCGTCCCATTTGCACCGTAGGCACGTTCGTGGCCCAGAGTCAAAGGTTTCCGACAAATTACGCGAACTCGGACAAATAAACATGCTTTTCGAGGGGTGGGAACGGCTCCTTCTGACGTGCCGTCCGCAGCCCAAATCCCTTGTTCATGAAGGGATTTGGGCGCCGCCTCAGGACCGCCGGACGCACACGGTTCACACCGGCGACACAGCGTCACGACTACCGAGAGTGCGCGATCAGCCTGAGGAGAGTTGCTCGGAGAGCTTCTCCGAGACAGTGTCGACGAGGTCGCCCACCGTCCCCATCCGCTCGACCTCGGCGGCCAGCAGCATGACCCCCACCTTGCGCTCGACGGCGTCGGCCGCCCGCTGCTTGCCCCGGTCCCCCAGGCGGAGCCCGCCGAAGGTGGACTCGGCGCTCACCTCGTCCACCGTCACGCCCGCACATTCGGCGACGGCCTTGCGGACGATCTGTGCGACGTCATGCGCCATGTCCCTGTGTCCTCTTCCCATCGGCCCATCGGCTGCTGCGGGATACGTGTACCCCGGCGGTCGCACGGCCATTACCCCGGGAGCAGCGGGCCACGCGCCCGCGGCGGTCACAAATCGGAGGCGTGCGGGAGCGTCCCGTACGCACGCCGGAACGCACGGGAGCGGCGGGATCACAGAGAGAGGGGGGAGAGGGGAAACGACGTCCGGACGGGCCGGCCCGCGCCGGCGGGGCAGCCGGCTGTGCGAACAGGCAGCGGCGACGGGCAGCGCGAGCGGCGGCCGGAACGGGTCAGCGGGTCTCGTCCGGATGCAGATTCTTGATCTTGATCCAGTCGCGGCTGCGCCGCCCCGGCAGATAGGGACTGGTCAGCCGCTTCGCCACGATCCCGTCGTACCCCTCCTGCCGGATGTGCTGCAGCGCTTCCGCCGCCATGGCCGGCCAGTAGGGCGGGACGGCGACGAAGGGGCCGGACATGTCCAGGTCGTCCAGCAGGGCACGGCGTGCGGTGTACGGGGAGTGCAGGACCGGCTCCCCCAGGTGGAGGATGTCGTAGACCATCAGCCGGGCCGGCATGTCCGCGGCCGCCTGTTCCACGGCCGCCGGGTGCCGCAGGCTCATCCGCCGCTGGAGCCGTTCCATGGACGGACCGCCGTGCTTGCCCAGGGTGATGATCTCGCCGTCGAGCACGGCGACCAGCCCCGGTGGCAGCACGTCGGGCAGCTGCTGCAGCTCGGGATACACGCTCGTGACGTCCTGGCCGATCCCGGAGATCAGCCGAACCCGGCCGTCCCCCGGCAGATGGACAAGAACTCGGGCACCGTTGAAGAGCGGCTCGAACCCGTACTGCGCCTCGTCCTCCGGCCCGGGCAGCGGACCGGCCACCGCCAGCATGGGCGACCAGGACGGCAGGGCAGCCTGCTCCACGGAACCCGCTGGTAGGCGGGTACTCATACGTCCAGCGTCCCACCAACCGGCCGGGTCCGCGACGAGGGCGGAAAGCTCTGGCCAGTGGTGGGGGTGCCGGGCCCGCCACCCGGCTGCTTCCCCGGCGACCGGCGGGGACCCGCCCCGCGTAACTGATGATCCGTCAGGTCACCTGAGGGCGGCGCGACTCAGAGCCAACCGCGGCGGGCGGCCTGCCAGGCGAGCTGCATCCGCGTGTCGGCACCCGCGAGCGTCATCATGTGCTGGATGTGGCGCTGCACGGTGCGCCTGCTCAACCCCATCTGACTGGCGATGGCCTTGTCGGCGACACCCGCCACGAGCAGCGAGAGCAGCCGCCGGTCGGTCTCGGTGAGCGGATCCGCGTCGACGACCCCGTCGCTTCCCTCGACCCCGCCGGAGGCGCTGACGTTCAGCGGGACCGCGGTCTCCCAGTAGCGCTCGAAGAGCGAGATGAGCGCCTCCAGCAGACTGCTGCCGCGCACGAGAGCGGCCGTCGCCACACTGGGACTGCCCTGGGGCCCGCCGGGCACCAACGGGCAGATGGCGATGGCCCGGTCGGCGACCGCGAGCCGCAGCGGAAGGTGCGGGACCGACCGGGCGACCTCGCCGGCGCGCACCCCCTCCACGACGTTGTCGACGGCGCCCTCGTCGTCGAAGAAGGCCTGCTCGTACAGGACGCGGTAGCGCACCCCGCGGGCGAGGGCGTCGTACTCCGCGCGGTTGCTGCCCGAGGGCATCGCCACGTACTGCGCCTTGCAGAACCAGAGCATCTCGTGGCGCGCGTTGTCCTGCATCTGCCGCAGGTGCTGGCGCAGCGCCTCCGCCCCGGTGATGACCTCGATGAGCTGGCCGGGGTCGTGCCTGCGGCGGGTGCTGCGGTAGCTGTCGAGCAGGTCGGTGACGGCGGTACGGGCCTTGTCGAGCGCGTCCGCGTTGCGCTGAAGCCGCGGCAGCAGCGCCACGTCGGGCGGTACGGCGGCGTAGTGCAGCGGATCACGGTCGGTGGGGCTGGCGAGTCCCTTGCCGCGCAGGGCGTCGAGGACGTCCTCGACGGAGTCGCGCGGGAGTCCGGTCCGGTCGGCGACCTCCTGCGCCGACGCGGTCGCGGTCCCGACCAGGAGCCGGTACACCGTCTCCTCGATCGCCGTGAGACCTGCCGCCTCCAGCATGCCGTGCCCCTCCCTCGCCGCTGCCGGCCCTCATAAGCGGAACGGCCCGTTGAAGTTTGCACCGCGAGCCACCACCGGGCAAGCAAACAGCGGGTGCCCGGGGCTTCCGCCCGGGCACCCGCCGTCGTTCAGCCGTTCCGCGAGGCCGGCGTCACCGCCCCGAGGAGGGGCCGCGGTGCAGGTACGCGCGGTCGACCGTCTGCCGCACGGAGTTGCCCGCCGCGTCCGCCGCCGTCACCCGCAGGCTGACGTACGCGTCCCCGCGCACACCCGACGGGCGCTCGACCGCGGCGGTGAAGTGCGTGCCGCCGTGCTGCGCGGTGCGGGCCCGGTGCCAGGTCCTGCCGTCGTCGTACGACGTCTCCAGCGTCAGCGTGACCCCGCGCGGGGCGGCCAGACCGTCCGGCATCCGCACGTCCAGACCCAGCGTGTGCGACCGCCGTGCGTCCACCGCGTTGCGGACGTCCACGGGCGCGTTGCAGTCGACCTGGAGCAGCGGCAGCAGCGTGGCCGTCGCCGCGGTGTCCGAGGTGAACGTCCAGGACGTCCTGGTGCCGGTGCCGAACTGCCAGTCGGCGGAGGTGCGGGCGGTGGTCAGGTCCAGCCGGTAGCCGGCCTTGCCCGCGGGCACCTCGAATCCGCCCCAGGCCCCGGTGTCGGACTGCGCCACGAGCCGGCCGTTGCGGTACACCTCGGCGCGGGCCACGTCGTTCGGGTCGCCCACCGCGGAGACCGCGGCACCGGTGCCGACACCGCCACCCAGCGAGCTGGCCTCCGCGAACGACCAGTGGCCGGACTGGGAGTCGGTGAATTCCGGAATGTACAGGGACAGGGTGTCCCCGTTGCGCACCGAACCCGGCCAGCCCGTCACACCGTGCGGGATCGACGGGCGCACCGGCCCCGCGAACCACTGCTCCGCGGCGTGCTGTCCGGGCCTGTAGGTGTGGGCGGCGTCCTGCATGCCGACGCCCAGCTCGATGTCACGGTCGAAGACGGTGTCGTGGTGCACGGTGTGGCTCCACAGCGTGTCACCGGCCGTCACGTACTCGATGCGCTGCTGTCCCGCCGGCACGTCGCGGCTGTACTGGTTCCAGGCGAAGTCCTGGTAGGGGCGCCAGCCGAAACGCTGCTCGCTCGCCCAGGCCGAGGCGCCGGTGCGGGTGTAGGAGGCCTTCACCACCGCGCTGTTGCGTTCGTCGACGGTGTACACCACCTTGTCGGGCACACGCTGCTGGGACACCTGCAGCACGTCGTACAGGTAGGGGCTCTTCACCGTGCCGGAGAAGTCCACCGTGGTGGTGCGCTTGCCGGCGCGCGCCAGCAGGTCGGTGCCCTCCTGGAAGCCGGCGCGCATGATCGGCAGTGCGAGGCGGTCGCCCTCCGGCGCCCAGCGCGTCCAGGGGTAGAAGCCCTCGGGCATGACGAGCATCAGCGCCTTGGCCCCGGCGTCCGCGGCGGCCTTCGCCAGTTCGCGGTCGTTGCCGAAGTCGTAGCGGACGACGGCGAGCTTCCCGCGCACGTGGGCGGCCTTGAGGTCCGCGGCGGTGCCCGCACCGGCGTCCACCGCGGTCAGCCGGACGCCCTTGTCGTCGAAGACCGGAGAGCTCGGCAGGTAGTACGGGGCGAAGGGCGCCGAGGTGCCGGACACCTTCGCCCGCAACTGCGGTGCCGTCATCTGCCAGCGCGAGGCGAACTCGAAGGTGCCGTCGGTGACCTGGGCGGTCGGGCTGACGTAGATGCGCTTGGCGACGTCGAAGAACATCACGCCCTGGATCAGGCCGTGGCCCTCGATGCGCCGGTACGTCTGGTAGCTGAGGATCCCGCGCTGCTCGGCGGGCCGGGGCGTGCGGATCTGCACCGGGGTGACCTTGGAGGCGTCCAGCGTCACCGTGGTGTCCTTGGCCACCTTCACCTGCGGGTTGATCACCTCGACCAGTTCCTGGCCGTCCGAGGCCCTGTCCAGGGTGCTGAAGTCGACCTGGTAGGTGCCCTCCTCGACGATCGCGACCGCGGGGTCGGCGCTGGTGTACGAGACGAAGCCGTCCTGGCCCCAGATCGTCGGCATCCAGCCCGGCAGCACCTTGCCCGCGCGGTCGCGGGCGATCACGGTGAGCCGGTGCAGCGGCGCGTGCACGACCAGGGAGAGCGTGGTGTGGGCGAGGACGGTGCCGTCCGCGCCGGTCGCGGTGACGTAGCCGTAGTAGGCGCCGCGCCTGGCGTCCTTCGCGTCGGTGCTCAGCGGCACGTCGGCGGAGGCTCCGGGGGCCAGGTGCACGGTGCTCGCGCCGGGCGCGACGACACCGGCCGTCAGGGCCACGCCGTCGGAGTTGGCCAGCGCCACGCCCAGCTTCAGGTCCACCGCCTTGTCACCGGTGTTGGTGTAGTGCAGGGTCGCCGACTGCTGCTTGCCACTGCCCACCTGGACGGCGGGGAGCAGCACACTGCCGGTGGCCGTGACCGCGCCCATGGCCGCGGCGACGTCGATCCGGCCGCCGCCCTGCTCGGTCACCTTCGTGCCCGGAACGGTGTGCGCGGTGCTGGTCAGCGCGTCCTTCAACTGCTGACCGGTCCAGTCGGGGTGCATCTGGGCGATCAGCGCGACGGCGCCCGCCACGTGCGGGGTCGCCATAGAGGTACCCGACGCCGCGGTGTAGTTCGCGTCGACCGGGTCGCCCATCGTGGTCCCCGCGGCGCGCGCGGCGACGATGCCGACGCCCGGCGCCGTCACATCGGGCTTGACGGCCTTGTCGCCCAGGCGCGGGCCGCGGCTGGAGAAGGAGGCGAGGGAGTCGTCACGGTCCACGGCGCCCACCGTGAGCGCGGCGTCGGCCGCACCCGGCGAGCCCACGGTGGACTCGCCGTTGTCCCCCGCGTTGCCCGCCGCGACGACGAAGAGGGTGTCGCCCGAGGCGGAGAGCGTGTTGAGGGCCTGGCTCATCGGGTCGGTGCCGTCGGTCTCCTCGTCCGAACCGAGGCTCATGTTGACGACCTTGGCGTGCTCGGCGGCCGCCCACTCCATGCCGTCGATGACCTGCGACTCCGAGCCGAAGCCGTCGTCACCGAGCACCTTGCCGATCAGCAGCTCCGCCTTCGGCGCCACGCCCTTGCGGGAACCGGAGGACGCCGCGCCCGTGCCGCCGACGATCGACGCCACGTGCGTGCCGTGCCCGAAGTGGTCCACGGTGTTGCCGCTGTCCGAGAAGTCCTTCGACTCCGCGATCCGGCCCGCCAGATCGGGGTGGCCGGCGTCCACGCCGGTGTCCAGCACGGCCACCTTCACGCCCTGGCCCTCGTACCCGGCCTGCCACGCCGCCGGCGCGTTGATCTGCGCCGTGCTGCGGTCCAGCACCGGCGCGACCCGGCCGTCCAGCCACACCCGCGGGGTCGCGGCGGCACGGGCGGTGCCCTGGGCGTCGCCCGGGGTCAAGGCCTTCCAGAAGGCGCCGAGGTCGCCGTCCGCGACGCGCAGGGACCGCGCCCCGATGCTGGCGAGGGTCCGTGCCGGGGCCGACGCCTCGTTGAACGCGGCGACCCGGTCCGCGACGGCGGCCGCGGCCTTCTCGCTCTTCGCCGTCGTCCGGGCGACGCCGCCGCGCGGGGCGCCGGAGACGATCAGCGGGAGCGCGGAGGTGCGGGCCTCGTCGTAGCCCTGGGCGATCAGGGTGGAGACGTCGAACAGCCGCCGGTCCAGCGTCCCGGCGGAGACCAGGTCCGCGGCGTCCGACGGCAGCACCGTCAGGTCGCCGCCGTCCTCCTGGTACGTGCGGAACACGATGCCCTCGCGACCGGGGCCGGGCTCCACCGAGGCGGCGCTGCGGCCGTCGGCCGCCGGCGTCACCGTCACGCGGTCGCCGGTCACCAGGCGTACGGTCACGGGCGGGGAGCCCGGGCCGCCGGCGGGTCGCGCCGCGGTGTCCTGGGGCGTCCGGGCGGAGGCGGTCGGTACGCCTCCGGCGGCGAGCAGCAATCCTGTCGATATTGCCGCCGTCAGGCGGATCCATGCCATCAGCCAAGCACCTTTCGTACAGCTGGGGGTCACGCGCTGTCCGACAGAATCTGCTGTGGCGGTGGGCATGTCACTGACCTGCGGTGTCACAGCTGCGACATGTCCCAACGGCGCCACGGGGTGCGGTCGTGGCGCCGTTAAGGTGTCAGCGCGGCGTTCTGCCGCGCGAGCGGGTGCTCAGGCCGCCGCGCCGCGGTAGCCGCGCCGTGCCGGCTCCGCCCGCAGGGCACGGACTCCGTGGTGGGTGCGGGACGTGACCGTCCCCCGCGGGACGCCCGGCTGCGCGGCGACGTCCTCGCCCTCCTGGCCCATGACGTGGACGCGGACCACCACTTCACGGTGCGCGGGGGCGAGCGCGTGCAGCGCGCCGACCAGGACCGGGCGAGATTGCGGGCCACGCGGAAGAGCCACATGCGGATCGGCCGCCCGTCGGAGTCGAGGCGCCCGGCACGCTGCCAGGTCCGCAGCAGGGTCTCCTGGAGAACGTCCTCGGCGGTGTGCACATCACCGCCCATCAGGCCGCCGACGTAGCGTCGCAGGCCCTCGGTCTCGGCAAGGAGGCGGTCCGCGAGGTCCCGTCGCCCCCTTCCGCGTCGTGTGGTGCGGGGGTCACGGCGCCGGCTCCCGGAGGATCTCATCTGCCCTGGCGCACCGACTCGTTCCAGCAGGTGGGGTGAACGATTTCGCCCGCCAGGGCGTGCTGTACTTACGAGGTTGGCGAACGGTCGATCATTCGGCGAGGCTCTTAAGACGACGTTCGCTCACTGTGCATGTTCCGGCAGAAGTTGCGCGGACCTGCGCCTCCATGCTTCCCGGCAGCCTCACCGATACGACAGGAGACGATGTGCCGTCCCCATCCGAGCCACGGCACCCCGAGGTGCTCGAAGGAGCACCCGAACGCTTCAGCGAGCAGTTCGCCCGGCGCCCCGCACTGCCCCGCCGGGGGCTGCTGCCGGGCAAGCGGGTATGGGCCGCGACAGCCACCGCGGCCGCCGTCGTGGGCTGCGCGGTGCTGGTGGTTCCCCTACTCGCGCAGATAGACCTGTTCCCCGATCACGGCACCGACGGCAGCACGTCCGTGGCCGTCGGCCTGCCGGCCGCCTCCGTGTCCGCCGGCACCCCGGAGGACACGGCATCGAACCCGTCCGCGCCCTCCGGGTCGCACTCCGCCGGCAGCAACACCGGCCCCCAGAACTCCGGTCCGCGCGGCCAGGTGAACGGCACGGCCGGCGGCTCCGGCACGGTCTTCACCGGCGGCGGCTCCACCGGCACCGTCAGCGGCGGCGGCAGCACCGGCGGCGCGGGCGGCACGGCCACGGGCGGCGGAGGCACCGGCGGCGGCGGAACGACCGGCGGCGGCAGCACGGGCGGTTCGGGCACGAGCGGTTCGGGCTCGTCCGGCTCCGCCACCGGCTCGGGCACCGGCGGCGGCACCAAGTCCAATTCCGGATCGGGCGGTTCGCCCGCCAAGCCCACCGCCACGCCCACCAAGACACAGCAGAGCGTCTCGGCCCCCGGCGTGCGCATCCGCAGCTCCGCCACCGGGCGGTGCATCGACATCACCAACGCCGCGGACGGCATCGGCCGCGACGGCAGCCGCCTGCGGATCTGGGACTGCGGTGGCAGCGCCTCACAGAAATGGGACTTCCGCTCCGACGGCTCGGTCCACTCCCTCGGTCTGTGCATGGACCTGGCCTGGGCGTCCACCGACAACGGCACGGCCGTCCAGCTCGCCAAGTGCAACGGCGGCTGGGCCCAGCAGTTCGTGCTCAACAGCGCCGGCGACCTGGTGAACCCGCACGCCGACAAGTGCGTCGACGTCGTCGACAAGGGCACCGCCAACGGCACGAAGCTCCAGCTGTGGACCTGCTACGGCACCTCGAACCAGAAGTGGTACCGCGGCTGACGGATCGTCATGCCGGGTCCGGGCCCGCCGGTTCCTCCGCCGCCCGTGTGGCGCGGTGGGCGCCGGCGGGCCCAACTGCTGTGACGGCCGCGCACATGCCGCGCGCACTCCGGAAACCGTCCCCGGCCGGAGAATCCTCCCCTGCTTCCGGGGTATCCGTCGAAGGCGGGGTCACGACCGGAGGAGGGGCTCAGTGGTGCGGTCAGTGTGGGGTCGGAGAACGTCGAAGCCAGCCAAACCGACCAAGGCAGCCAAGGCACCGGCGCCGAGGCGCCGTTCGGTGCTGGCGACGGTGGGCCGCTGGGCCGCGGTGGCGGTGGCGTTCGTCGCCATGGTGGCCTTCGGGGCGGTGCTCGCCCGCGCGACGCTCTCCCCCTCGTACGCCTCCGAGGGCCTGGCGCACGCCAATCTGCACCCGGGGGCCTCGCTCCGCCAGTACTACGAGCGCTACACGGTGGCGGGCGCGGTCCGGCAGGTCGGCGGCAACGTGCTGCTGGGCATGCCCTTCGGTGTGCTGCTGCCGGTGCTGGCCCCCAAGGCGCGCGGCGCCCTGCGGGTCGTGGTGACCACCGGGCTGGTCATGGTCCTCGTGGAGCTCGCGCAGGGCGCGGTGGTGCAGGGCCGGGCCTTCGACGTCGACGACGTGATCATGAACACCACGGGCGCCCTGCTCGGCTACCTGCTCCTCGGCCGCCGGCTCGGCCGGGTCGTGCACGCGCTGCCCGAGCCCGCCCCGGCCCCCGCCCCGGCGGCCGCGAGCACACCGCGCAGGACCGCCCCCGGCCCCGCCGCCCCGCGCAAGTCCTTCCGGCCCTTCGCGACCGTCCGGCGCGGGCTGGCCAAACGCCCCTGAGCAGTCCCTGACCAGCCCCTCACCAGCATGGAATGCGTCACATTCGGGGCGGGAACGCTTCCCAGCAAGTCCGGCATTTTGATACACACGTTTGATTCACCCCCGAGTGCCGCGGGAGCGGGCGAGCGACCATGAACCACAACGATTCCCCGGACCAGCTCCACACCTTCGAGCTCGACTTCACCGAGCACGAGACGGCCCGTCGCGCCGAGGTCGTCGCCGCCCTCGGCGACGACTGGGATCCCGTCGAGGTCCTGCGCGGCGAGGACGAGGCGCACCGGCTGCTGTACTCGGGCCTGGACGAGGAGCAGGAGGCGGTGCACCGCATGCTCGTCGCGGCCGGCGTCCTGCCGGCCCGCGAGGAGACCGGGAAGGACGACGGTGCTGCTTCCGATTGATCCCTCCGCGGACCCGGGCCGCCGGGCCTGGATCCCGTGCCCCCGCTGCGAGGACCACGCCGAGTGCGCCACGTGCGCCGCGGGCCGCAACTGCCCCGACCACTGGCGCTACTTGCTCTCCAACCAGGGCCCCGTGGTGCATCTGCAGTGCCCGTCGTGCACGCACATGTGGTCCTGGGACAGCGGCTTCGGCGCCCGCCACCGCACCGCCGGCTGAACCACCGCCGGGAGCCGTTCTCCCCCGGCAGGCGACCCGGCGCGGGGTGTGAAACGCTCGGGAGGTGGGCTGCCCCCGTCCGCCGGGGAGCAACCGTGGACCTCGAGGAGGCAACCATGGAAACCGACGCCCTCACGGCCGGAACCCTGCGGGAGCTCCGCGCGACCAGGCCGTACCCAGCGGTGTCGCTGACCATGCCTACGCACCGGCGTCCGGACAACGCCCAGGACGCGGTGCGGCTGCGCAATCTCATCGCCGAGGCCGAACGCCGGGTCGAGAACGACCCGGACGCGTCCCGCCGGACCCGGATGAACATCAAGGGCCAGCTCCAGCGGGTCGCGTCCGAGGTGGACCTGCGGCATTCGCTCGACGGTCTGGTCATGTACGCCACAGAGGACGACCACCAGTTGTGGGTGCTGCCGCGGCCGGTGCCCGAGCGCGTCGTCATCAGCGACAGTTTCCTCACCCGCAACCTGGTCGCGGCCAAGGCGCGCGCCCGCCCGTACTGGGTGCTGGGCGTGGCCGCCGACCGGGCGACGCTGTGGAGCGGCAGCGGGCGGTCGCTCCAGCCCCACGAGGGCGACGGCTTCCCCGCGGAGCCGGAGCACCTGGAGTGGGACCCGGAGCGGCTGGAGCAGATCGGCGACTACCCGAGCACCTTCAGCAACGAGGAGACCCGGCGCTTCCTGCGCACCGTCGACAGCGCGCTGGCCGCGCTGCTGGGCGCGGACGCCCGCCCGCTGTACCTGGTGGGGCTGCCCGACGCGGTCGGGCTGCTCAAGGAGGTCGGCACCGCCTCCGACGCCGCTGTGGCCACCGTGCTCAAGGGCGGTCTGACGGACGCCCCCGAGCCGGCGCTGCTGGAGGAACTCGCCCCTGCCCTGGAGGAGTTCGCGCGCCAGGAGACCGAACGGGTCGGCGCGCGGCTGGAGGAGGCCCGGAGCCGCCGCACCTTCGCCGCGGGACTGGACGAGGTCTGGGAGTCGGTGTGCGAGGGCCGGGCCGAGCTGGTCGCGGTCGAGGAGGACTACCAGCGCATCGTGCGGCTGTCGGACGGCCACCTGGTCCCGGTCGACGGCGACGCCGAGCAGGCCGGCGGCTTCGAGGGCGGTGTGCGCGAGGACATCGTCGACGAGGTCGTGGAGACCGCGCTCGACAAGGGCGCCGAGGTCGTCCTCCTGCCCCCCGACACGCTCGCCGGGCACGAGCACATCGCCGCGGTACTGCGCTACTGACGCGGTCCCGGCCGCACCCGCGGACGCCGCGGGTGCGGCCGCGCCCGTCGGCGCGGCTGCGTCCGCCGGGGTCAGGAGGCCTCGACGGCCGCCTTGATGCGCTGCCCGAAGGCGGGCGCGTCCTTGCGGGCCGCGCTCAGGGCCAGCCCGGCGAGCAGCTTGCCGATGCCGTGCCCCTCCAGCTCGTTGAAGATGCGCACCCGGGTCATCCGTTCGCCGACCGGCTCCAGGTCGTAGCCGCCCTGCACCGCGGTGACCAGGTTCTTGGACTGCTCCGCCCAGCGGATCCGGTTGGGCGCGTCCAGCACCGTGATGCGGAACTCCCGCCGGGACTTCATGCCGGCGTCCTTGACCACGCTGGTGAAGATCGTGCCGACGGTGGTCGGACCGGCCGGGCTCTTCCTGATCTCCTGCACCCGGGGGCTGAACTCGGGGTCGTGCGTTCCTTCGGCGAGGTAGGCGAAGACCTCGCCGACCGACCGGTCGATCTCGACCACTGCCTCGAACTGTCCGCCCATCCCGACTCCTTGATGGCTCACCCCCGCGACGCGGACGCGCCGTCGCGGGCGGCGCCCGCCTGGCGCCTCTCCGTCACGATAGGTCCTCGCCGGTGCCCGGGCACCCGGGACGCCCGGTCCCGCCCCCCTCGGACAACGGTCGCCGCGGCGGTGAGCACGCGGCGCGTACCGCACGTATGGAGGGTGGGCCCGGGTCGCGGGTCCGCGTACGGATGCGGAAGTAGGGGTCTGGGTGAGGCGCACACGGCGTGGCGTGCAGCGCGCGATACGGCTCGTGGCCGTCGCGGGAGTCGTCTGCGGCGGGGTGATGGTGTCGCAGTCCGGGGCGAACGCGTCGCAGGACGGCGGTGGCGGACGGCGGGTCCTGGACGCCCCGGCGGACGGCGCGCAGAGCGTCGGCAGCGCCGCCACCCTCGCCAGAGAGCTGGAGAGCCGGCTCGGCGACTCCCGTACCGCGGGCAGCTGGGTGGACGCGCAGGGCCGCCCGGTGGTCGCCGTCACCGATGACGCGTCGGCGGCCGAGGTGACCGGGGCGGGCGCGCAGGCGAAGGTCGTGCGGTACAGCATGCGCGAGCTGAGCGCGGCCGGGGAGACGCTCCGTGAGGCACCGCGGGTGGCGGGCACCGCGTGGTCGGTCGACCCCAAGTCGAACACGGTGGTGGTCCTCGCGGACGCCACCGTCTCGGCCGCCGACTGGTCGCGGCTGAAGGAGGTGGCCGACGGCATCGGCGGCGCGGTCCGCATGGAGCGGACCACGGACACGTTCACCGTCCGCACCGCGGGCGCCGCGCCCATCTTCACGCGGGGCAGCCGCTGCTCCGCCGGTTTCAACGTCACCAACGGCAAGGAGACCTTCCTGCTGACCGCGGGGCACTGCGGCCCGGTCGGCACCACGTGGTTCGGCGACAACCGGGGCGCCATCGGGGTCGGTACGACGGTGGCGAGCTCCTTTCCCGGCGGGGACTTCTCCCTGATCCGCTACGGCGGTCCCGGCGACGGCACCACGGACGACGACCGGACGAGCGCGGTGAACCTGGGCGACGGCCGGGCGGTACGGATCAACGGCGCGGCCGAGGCCCTGGTGGGACAGCAGGTCTTCCGCAGCGGCAGCACCTCGGGCCTGCACTCGGGCCAGGTCACCGGCCTGAACGCGACGGTCAACTACCCCGAGGGCCAGGTCGGCGGCCTGATCCAGACGACGGTGTGCGCCGAGCCCGGGGACAGCGGCGGCCCGCTGTTCGCCCAGAGCCTCGCCCTCGGCGTCACCTCGGGCGGCAGCGGCGACTGCACCTCCGGCGGCATCACGTTCTTCCAGCCCGTGACGACCGCGCTGGCCGCGCTGGGCGTGGGCATCCCCCGTGCCACGGACAGCGACGGCACGGCCCCGGGCGACCAGAACGGCGGGCCGGCGGCCCCGGTCTCCTCCGCGCCCGCCGCGGACCCGGCCACGGGCACGGGCACAGGTGCCGGTGGCGCCACCCCGGGCGGCGGGAATCCACAGGACACCCCCAACGGCCAGGCGACACCGGCGGCCCCGGCCGCGCCGGCCGCTCCCGGGGCGCAGGGCGGGGCGAACGCCCCGGCGGCTCCGGGGGCCGCAGGCTACCCGGGCACCGCGGCCGACACCTCGGCCTTCGCCGCCATCAGCAGCGGCCGCGGCATCGGCCCGGGTGTGCTCGTGATCGCCATCAGCTTCCTCGGGCTGCTGGCCACGCTGTGGATCAGGCCCGCGGGCGGCGGAGGCGGGCACGCGTACCGCCGCCAGTGGAATTGACCACGGAAGGGCAAAGCTTTCGCCCGCCGGGCGCGCGGCGACGCAGGATGGAGGCATGACGATCATTTCCCGCGCCCGTTCCTTCGACAAGGCGGCCGCCCTGTACGCGGCGAACCGCCCCTCCTACCCGGTGGCCCTGCTGGACGCCCTGGAGGAGGTCGCCGGGCGGCCGCTGGCCGGTGCCCGCGTGGCGGACGTCGGCGCGGGGACCGGGATCGCGACGGCCCTGCTGCACGCCCGCGGCGCCCGGGTGGTGGCCGTCGAACCGGGCGACGGCATGGCCGCCCAGTTCCGCCGCTCGCTGCCCGGGGTGCCCGTCGTGCGCGGCGAGGGCGACCGGCTGCCGCTGGCGACCGGCGCCCTGGACTTCGTCACGTACGCGCAGGCCTGGCACTGGACGGACCCGGCGGCCTCGGTGCCGGAGGCGCTGCGGGTGCTCCGTCCCGGCGGCGCCTTCGCGGTGTGGCGCAACGACTTCGACCGCTCGGCACCGTGGCTGGCGGACCAGGAGGCCCGGCTGCGGGCGTACTTCGGGCACGGCGGCGGCGCCCTGGGCGGCGGGGCGAAGGACCGGGTGCCGGAGGGGCCGGAGTTCACCGTGCGCCGGGTGGCCTGGACGCGGCGGGTGCCGCTGGACGTCCACCTCGGGAGCCTCGGCAGCCATTCCGCGTTCCTCGTGCTCGGCGAGCAGCCGGCCCGGGACTTCCTCGCCGCCGAACGGGAGCGGCTGACCGCGCTCTTCCCCGACGGCACGGTCGAGGAGCCCTATGTCGTCACCTTGGCGGTCGCGTTCCGCTGAGCCCGTCCCCGGGTGGCCCCCGCCGCGGGCCGCCGCCGGTTGATCAGGACGACTCCGGCGATCCCGAGCACCCCGCCGGCCAGTTCGGCCCAGTGCGGCGTCTCGCCGAGCCACACGAAGGCGACGGCGATGGCGACCGGCGGGACGAGGTAGAGCGCCGCGGTCGAGACGGCGAGCGTCGTCCGGGCGACCGCGTACCCCCAGAGCACGAAGCCGAGCGCGGAGGGCAGCAGCCCGAGCCAGACGGCCGCCCCGAGGGCGGCGGCGGGCGCGTGGACCGCCGCCGTCACCGTCCCCGGCGCGAGCGGCAGCAGCAGCGCCGTCCCGGCCCACATCGCGTAGCAGGCGACCTCCAGGCCCGTGCGATGGCGCAGCAGCGGCTTCGTGGCCACGTGGTAGATCCCCTGCACGACGGCCGCGGCGAGCACGACGAGGGCCCCCGCGGAGACGCGCGCGCCGCCGTGGGCGAGGGCGATGACGGCGGCGCCCGCGATGGCCACGAGACTGCCGGCGACGATGCGGACGGTCAGCGCCTCACCGAGGCAGGCGGTGGCCAGCAGCACGCTGAACACGGGCGCGAGCGCGACGAGCAGGCTCGCGGTGCCGGCGGGGACGTGGACCTCGCCCCAGTTCAGCAGCACCTGGTAGGCGCTCATGCCGGTCAGCCCGCACAGCACGATGAGCGGCAGGTCGCGCGCCCGCGGCCGCCGCACCCCGGTCAGCGGTGCCACGACCGCCAGTGCCACGGAGGCGACGGCCAGGCGTAGGAACGACAGCCCCGCGACGCCGAGACCGTCCAGCCCGACCCGGATCGCGGGGAAGGCGGACGCCCAGAGCACGACGGTGCCGGCGAGGGCCAGGGTGTGGCGGGCGTTCTTCACGTCCCCACTGTCCCCAGTAGAATGACAAAGATCCAGTTACTCTTTCTATGCGGAACGAAAAGGTGAGCTTCGTGCTCGATGTCCGCCGGCTGGCCCTGCTGCGCGACTTCTCCGTGCACCGCACCATCGCCGCCACCGCCGAGGCCCTGCACCTGACCGGTCCCGCGGTCTCGCAGCAACTGGCCGCGCTGGAGCGCGAGGCGGGCGTCCCCCTCCTGGAGAAGCACGGGCGCACCCTGCGGCTGACCGCCGCGGGCCGGCTGCTGGTGGAGCACGCCGAGGTGGTCCTCGGCGACCTCGCGTCCGCCGAGGCCGCCCTCGACGGCCTGCGCGGCGGGGACCGGGCACCGGTGCGCGTCGCCGCCTTCCCGTCCGCGGCACGCGTCCTGCTGCCGGACGTCTGGGCGCGCCTCGCCGCCGGGGCCGCCGCGGACGGCACGGGACCTGCCGAACTGCGCATCGCCGAGCACGAGCCGGACGCCGCCGTGGGCGCGCTGCGCCGCCGCGAGGCGGACATCGCGGTGGTCCACGCGTACAGCCTGCTGCCCCGCGACGTCCCCGCGGGGTGCGAGCAGCACCGGCTGCTCGACGAGCCGGTGCTGCTGGCCCTGCCGGCGGCCCTCGCGGACCGCCTGCGGCTCGCCGCCGGGGAGAGCGCCGACCTCGCCGGCCTCGCCGCGGAGAACTGGCTGATGCCCGGTCCGGAGACCTCCTGCCACGAGCTGACCCGGCGGGCCTGCGGGGCCGCCGGGTTCGTCCCGCGGCCGGTGGCGCTGGCGAGCGACTTCGCCGTGCTCACCGCCCTCGTCGGCGCCGGGGCGGGGGTCGCGCTCGTGCCGCGCATGGCCCTTCCCGCCGCCCTCGACGGCGTCAGCCTGCACCCGCCGGCCGACCCGGTGACCCGCACCGTCTCCGCCCTGCTCGCCTCCGGCACCTCGCGGCAGCCTGCACTGCGCCGGGTCCTGGAGTGTCTCGTGGCCGCCGCCGGGGCAGCCGCCTAGCGTGGAGCGCAACCCGGCCCACCGAAACGCAGGGAGTACCCGTGAAGAGCGCCCAACTGCTGGTAGACGCCTTCGGCCGGATCCAGGAGGTCGTCCATGAGGCCGTCGACGGCCTGACCCCCGACGAACTGCACGCCCGTCTGGACGACCGCTCCAACTCCATCGCCTGGCTGGTCTGGCACCTCACGCGGATCCAGGACGACCATGTCGCCGACGCCGCCGGCACGGAGCAGCTGTGGACCGCCGACGGCTGGGCCGGCCGCTTCGACCTGGGCCTGCCGCCGTACGACACCGGGTACGGGCACGTCCGCAAGGAGGTCGACGCGGTGCGGGTGGCCTCGGGCGAGCTGCTCACCGGCTACCACGACGCCGTCCACGACCACACCGTCGGCTATCTGCGCACCCTGCACGAGGCCGACTTCGAGCGTGTCGTCGACGAGAGCTGGGACCCGCCCGTGACCCTCGCCGTCCGGCTGGTCAGCGTCGTCTCGGACGACCTCCAGCACGCCGGCCAGGCCGCGTTCGTGCGCGGCCTGGTCGCGCGCCGCACCCGCTGAGCGACCGGGCCGCGGCGGATCAGCCCTTGGTGGCGGCGGTCCGCCCGGACTCGTCGACGGCGCTGAGCGGCGCGGCCAGCGACTCCAGGCTGCGGCGCTCGGCGCGCACGCCGATGGCCGCCTCCACGCACCCGGCGACGATCATCAGCACCGCGCCGATGCAGAAGGCGAGCGTCGTGTCGGACGGCTTCCCGCTGCTGACCAGCCCGTTGAAG
This sequence comes from Streptomyces sp. NPDC088732, assembly GCF_044751205.1. NCBI lineage: Bacteria > Bacillati > Actinomycetota > Actinomycetes > Kitasatosporales > Streptomycetaceae > Streptomyces > Streptomyces sp. NPDC088732. The sequence continues at coordinate 27,471 of NZ_JBIVLI010000010.1, read as the reverse complement.
AGCAGCGGCCCGGTGATGCCGCCGAGCGCCGTGCCGACCGCGTAGAAGAACGCGATGCACAGCGCCCGGGTCTCCAGCGGGAAGGTCTCACTGACCGTCAGATACGCGGCGCTGGCACCGGCCGAGGCGAGGAAGAGCACGGCGGTCCAGCACGCCGTCATCGTGAACGCGCTGAGCATGCCCTGCTGGAACAGCCAGGCGGTGCCCAGCAGCAGGATGCCGGAGCCGATGTAGGTGCCGGAGATCATCGGCTTGCGGCCGACCGAGTCGAAGAGGTGGCCGAGCAGCAGCGGCCCCATGAAGTTGCCGACCGCGATCACGGCGAAGTAGTAGCCGGTCTTGCCGTTGGGGACGTCGAAGAACGTGGTGAGGATGACGGCGTAGCCGAAGGTGACGGAGTTGTAGAGGAAGGCCTGGCCGGCGAAGAGCGCGAGGCCGAGCACCGTGCGCCGGGGGTAGGTGCGGGTCACCGTCCGGGCGATGGTGACGAAGCCGATGTCGCCGCGCGGGGTGATGAGGATGCTGCCCTCGGGCTCCGGGAGGGGCCGCCCGGTCTTCTCGTGGATCTCCCGCTCCACGTCGGCGACCAGGCGTTCGGCCTCCTCGGCCCTGCCGTGGACGAACAGCCAGCGCGGACTCTCCGGCACATGGCGGCGCACGAGCAGGATCACCAGGCCCAGGACCACACCGATGGCGAAGGAGAGGCGCCAGCCGACATCGGTGGCGAACAGCGCGGTGTTCAGCAGGGCGATGGACGCGAAGGCGCCGACCGCCGCGCCGATCCAGAAGCTGCCGTTGATGATCAGGTCCACCCGGCCGCGGACCCGGGCCGGGATCAGTTCGTCGATGGCGGAGTTGATGGCCGCGTACTCGCCGCCGATGCCGAAGCCGGTGAAGAAGCGGCACAGGATGAAGAACCAGGCGGTCCACGAGAACGCCGTGACCGCGGTCGCCGCCAAATAGACGGCCAGGGTGACCATGAACAGCTTCTTGCGGCCGAGCCGGTCGGTGAGGCGGCCGAAGAACAGCGCTCCCAGGCACGCACCCGCCACGTACACCGCCGCCGCGAGAGTGGTCACCTGGGCGGTGCTGATGTCGATGCCGCTGCCGGACTCCGCGAGGCGGCCGGCGATGTTGCCGACGATCGTCACCTCCAGGCCGTCGAGGATCCAGACCGTGCCGAGGCCGATCACGATGCGCCAGTGCCAGCGCGTCCAGGGCAGCCGGTCCAGCCGTGCCGGCACGTCCGTCCGCATTGCTCCCGGTGGATCGGCGTGAGCGGTCGACCCTGCCATGGGGCCACCTCCTGGGCGTTCGGCGTGCGGGGCGGGTTCCGCAGGCGCGCCTTCCCGCAGGTGGGACCGTTCATGCCGGGGTCGGGGCCGGTGCGGGCCCGGACGAGGCGCCCGCCGCCGGTCCGGACGGAACGTCAACCACATTGAGAGGAAAGGGAGTTGACGGGTCGACGACGACGGGATCACCGGGTAACGGTTTTCACGGAAGCCCCGCAGAAACCACCCGGTCTCGCTAATCTCGCCGCTCACGGAAGGCGTCCGTCCGGCAGCCCGGCACCGCCGCCGTCCCCCGGTCCGACAGCGACGGAGCACCCCACGTGACAGCCGCAGAGCCCGACGGCCACGACGGCCCCGAAGGCCCCGACGACGAGGACCTGGACGTCTTCCAGCCGCGCCGCACCCCCGGCACACACCACCACCCGTTCCCCGGCTTCGACGACGAGGCCTGGACGCGGGCGGCGTCGCGCAGCCGGCTGGGCGTCGCCCTCACCGCACCGGGGCGGGCGGAACCGGCACCCCGGCGCCAGACGCGGGCGCTGCGCCTGGTCACGGGCACCGCGGTGGTCGCGGTGTGCGCCCTGCTCGCGCCGGTGGTGTTCCACCACGCGGCGCCGGCGCCCGGCGAGACGGCCGCCGAGCAGGCCGCGCCCGGCCGGCCGTCGGGCGGCGTCCCGGCCGCCGCGGCGAAGGCGTCGCCGTCGCGCTCCCTCCCGCCCTCCGCCCCGCGGATCCAACCGGTCACCACCCGGCTCCCCGCCGTGACCCCGCCTCCCGCGAGCCGCGGCTCAGAACCCGCGTACAGCACGCCCGCCGCGCCCCGGGCGACACCGAGCCACCACCACCGGGCGGACGGCGCGGACGGCGACGACTCGCGGGCGCCGCGCGGCCACAGCCTGTCCCTGCAGTCCGCCGACCACCCCGACCGCTACTGGAGCGCTCCCGGCGGCACCGTCCGCCTCGACCCCGTCGGCCCGTCGTCCTCCCGTGCGACACGCCGCGCCGCCACCTTCGTGCTCGTCCCCGGCCTGGCCGACGCGCGCTGCGTCTCCTTCGCCACCCCGGACGGCGACTACCTGCGGCACCAGGACTTCCGCCTCCGCGTCGGCCGGCCGGACGGCTCCGCGCTCTTCCGCGAGGACGCCACGTTCTGCGCCCGGCCCGGTGCCTGGCGGGGCACGGTCTCCTTCGCGTCGTACAACTACCCGGACCACCTGCTGCGGCACCGCGACTTCCGCCTGCGCATCGACCCTTACCGGCACGAGGCGGGGTACCGCGCGGACACCTCCTTCCGGATCGCCCCGCCCTGGGCGTAGCGCAGTACGGCAGCGGGCGGGGCGGATTCGCCGATTCCCGGCGGGGGCACGGCAGTTCGTTCCTAACGTGGGCGAATCAGCAGGACCGAGGGGGGAGACAAGGGGTACCCCAGTGCCGAACCCGTCCGCCGGAGGGCCGTCACGGCGCCGCATGATCGAGCCGACGCGGGTCATCCCCGCACGTGAGTCCGCGGCCGCGGGCGATTCCTGGGAGGAGTCCCTCGGCCTCTTCCGCCCCGCCGGTGCCGCCCCTCGCCCGGCCGGATCGCAGCGCCCGCGACCGGCGCCCGCGCCGCCTGCGGCTCCCCCCGCCGGCGAGGCCACCCGGCGGCACGCCTCGTCCCGCGCCTTGCGCCTCACCGGTCTGGGCGCCCTCGTCACGGGCGCCGGCGCGGCCGGCTTCGGGCTCGCGCTCGCGCTGTCCTCCCCCGGCGCCACCCTCACACCGGCGGCCCCCGCCCCGCCCGTCACCACGGCGCCGCCCGCCGCGGGAACCGCCTCCGGCGTGCTCCGGGAGGGCGACAGCGGCCCCGCCGTCAGCGAACTCCAGGCCCGCCTGCTGCGCATTCCCGACGTCTACACCGGCGGACCGGTGGACGGCCGCTTCGACCGGCGGCTCACGGCGGCCGTCGCCCGCTTCCAGGTCTGGTACGGCATCCGCGGCGACGAGAGCGGCGAGTACGGCGACGCCACCCGCCGCGACCTGGAGTCCCGCACCCCGGGCTGACCCGTCCGGCGCCACCGCACACTCACCAGGGCGGGGGAAACCCGCCCTTGCGCCTGCACGCGCCACACCCCTCACCCCCGACCGCCCCGAAGCGGCTGCCGGGCCACCCACGTCCCGCCGACCGGCCTGGCCCCACCACGAAACTGCCGCCGGGCCAACCCCACCGCCGCGCCACGAGCAGAAGCAGCGTCTCGCCAACCATCCCGGCACCACCCCGCCCCGAAGCCGCCGCCAGGCCACCCCACCGCCTCGCCAAGGGCAGCGGCCACAACCGGCCACGGCAACCCGCCCTTGCGCCACCGCGCCTCAGCACGCAGCACACCGACCACCCCCGAGCGGCTGCCGGGCCACCCGGCCAGACGCCCACCGACACCGGGGACCACACCCGCCACACCCCGAAGCTGCCGCCGGGCCAACCCCACCGCCTCGCCAAGGGCAGCGGCCACGACCGGGCACGGCACTCACGCTCGCGCCGCCACTTCCCGGCACGCACCCCACCCCGCCACGGGCACAAGCCGCGTCGCGCCAACCGCCCGACGCCACCCCGCCCTGAAGCGCCCGCCGGGCCACCCGGCCGCACGCCGGCCGCAGGCCGCAAGCTCACGCCCGGCCCCGCGCCACCGCGACCCACCACGCGCCGAAGCGACGCCTCGGCAACGGCCCCGGAGCGGCTGCCGGGCCACCCGGCCAGATCCTCGCCGCGACCGGGGACCACATCCACCACGGGCGTGAGCGACGCCGCGCCGACCGGCCCGGCGCCACCCCGTCCCACAGGCGGGCGGGCCACCCGAGCGGACGCCTCAAGGCCCGTGACCGCGGTGCGGTGGCCCGGCGTCAGCGGGCGTCCTACCGTTTGACGATGGGAGTGGCGCGCCGGAGCGGACTGGAGTGGCTGCGGGCCCGCGATCCGGGTCTCGCGGCGGTGCGGCGCTCGGCGCGGGTGACCGTGGTGGCCTGCACGGGCTTCTACGCCGCGCGGTACGGCCTGGGCGACCGGACGGTGGCCATCTACGCCCTGTTCGGCGCTGTCGCGGCCGGCGGGCTGTCCTCCGTGCCCGGATCGCCGCGCGAGCGGGCCCGCACGCTGCTGGCCGCGCTGCCGGTCGGTATGGCCCTGGTGACGCTGGGCACGGTGCTGGCGGCGCACGCCTGGACGGCGGCCCTGGGGATGCTGGTCGTGGGCTTCCTCGTCACGTTCAGCGGGGTCGGCGGGCCGAAGCTGGTGGGCCTCGCCAACGGGCTGCAGTTGTTCTACATCCTCCCCTGTTTCCCTCCGTACGCGCCGTCGACGCTGGGACACCGGCTGGCGGGCCTGGTCGCCGGGGTCGTGCTGATCGGCCTCGCCGAGTGCTTCCTGTGGCCGGCGCCGTGTCCCGCCCGGTACGAGCAGCGGGTCGCGCGGGCGGCGCGGACGGCGGCCGAGGCGCTGTACGGGCTGGCGGCGGACCCGCCCCGGCGGGGTGATCCGGATGCGCTGCTGAAGGCCTCGCAGGAGTTGCGGATGAGCCATGTGCCGACGGACGAGCGTCCGGCGTCGGCGTCCGCGCGGGACCGGGCGCTGTCCGAGGCGGCCTCGCAGATGCGGCATCTGCTGGCGCAGACATGGCAGCTGACGGAGTCGGCCGGTGAGGGCGCGGCCCCGCCGGAACCGGCCGCCATGGGGCTGCTGCTGACTTCGGCCGCAGCCTGCGAGGACGTGGACCGGGCGCTGACCGGCCGGGCCCCGCCGCCCATGCAGGCCGTCTGCGGTGCCGCCGCGAGCGCCTTCGAGTCGCACCGCGTGCGGCCGCGCGGGACGGGCGCGGACTCCGCCACGATGGTGCGCAACGGCGCGATCGCCCTGGACATCACGCACACGGCCGACTTCGTCGTCACGGCGGTCCGGATCGTGCTCGGGGCGCGTGTGCCGGCGGACGGTACGCCGCTGCCGGCCCGTCCCGGGGCCTTCTGGTACGCCGGGCGCCCCACGGCGGAGCTGTACTACCACCGGCTGCGCGCCCATCTGACGCCGCGGTCGGTGTACTTCCAGAACGCGGTGCGGATCGCCGTGGCGCTCGCGGCGGTCCGGCTGGTCGTCGGCGCGCTCGGTCTGGAGCACGGCTTCTGGGCCCTGCTGACCACGCTCACGGTGATGCGCACCAGCGCCGTCGGCACCCGCACCGCGCTGATGCCGGCGCTGCGCGGAACGCTCGCGGGCGCCGTGGTCGCGGCGCTGATCCTGTACTTCGCCGCGGGGACGCCGCTGGTGTTCGCCGCGCTGCTGCCGCCGTGCATGCTGCTGGCCTTCGCCTCGGGCAAGGTGCTCGGTCCCGGCTGGGGCCAGGCGTTCTTCACGCTGACCGTGGCCGCCGCGTTCACCCAGATCGCCCCGAGCGGGCCGGAACTGGCCGCCGCCCGCTTCCTGGACGTGCTGACCGGGGCCGTGACGGGGGCCGTCGTCGGCCTGCTCGCCTGGCCGCACGGCGGCACCGGCGAACTGCGGCGCGCCTGCGCCCGCGTTCTGGACCAGGGCACCCGCGCGGTCGCCGACATCACCGAGAGGATCACCGAGGGGGCACGGGCCACCGACGCCCTGCCGCGGGCCCGGCTGGCGCAGCTGATCGTCGAGGCGACCTACGCCCAGTACGCCACCGAGCGGCACGACGCCCGGCACGCGGCGTCGGGGGACACCGACTTCCAGGTGATCATGCTGGCGGGCAACCGCGTCATCACCATGGGGCAGGTCCTGCTGGACAACTGCCCGCCGGGCGCGCTGTCCGCCTGGCCGCTGAGCGCCGCGCATCTGCGCGACGCCGCGCACCGCCTGCGGGGCCTGGCGCTGCCGTTCAGCTACGACCTGATCCTGGGCCGCGAGCGCGCCTTCCCCGAGAACCCGCACCCGGACGACGCGCCGACGGACCGCACGGTCATCCACGACGTCTGCACCGCCTCGGCGGGCGGGGCCCCCGATCCGCTGCTCTACTACGCGGTCGACGCCGCGATCTGGCTGGCGAGTCTCCAGGCCGCGATCGCCGCGGCCCGCCCGGCGTCGCGGGAGCCGGCGACGGCCGGCCCGGACTGAGCCGCGTCGTCAGGGCGTGCCGTCGTCCGCCGGGAGTTCGGCGAGCAGGTCCGGGTTGACGACGGCGAGGATCGCCGCGATGTCGCCGCGCGCGGCGGCCGGCCACAGGACGGCGCGGGCGGCCCGGTACTTGGTGGCGAGGCGTTCGCGTGCGGCCGGGTCGAGGCGGGCGGCGCGGTCGGCCCGGCTGTTGTGGGCGTTGTCGGCGATCTTGACCAGGGTGGCGTCCCGGTCGGCGGCGATGCGCCGCAGCTTGTCCGCGTAGGCGACACCGGGCTGGTTGGTGACCTGCTCGACGACGGCGACGACGCGGTCCGGAACCCCCGCGGCGCGCAGCCGCTCAGCGGTCCAGGGCGTGTCCTCGACGATGTCGTGGAGCAGCCCGGCCATCTGCAGTTCGGGCCCGAAGGGCGCGAGCCCCGCGGCGACGGCGCGCACGTGCTCGACGTACGGCACGCCGATGCGGTCGGTCTGGCCCTCGTGCGCGCTGCTCACCAGCGCGTCGGCGTCGGCGACGCTGTTCACCATCACGGCACCCCATCCTCGGGGGCGCCGCCCGGTCCGTCCAGCGGTTCGGGCGGCGCGGCCGGCCCGTGGACCGGGCCGGCCGCGCCGCGCGGCTAGAGCAGCCCCTCCGCGACCGGTCCGAGGGACAGCGCCGGCAGGAAGTTGAGCAGCGCGAGGACGAGCGCGGCCCCCGTGGCCAGGACGACGAAGTTGACGCCGTACGGCCGCAGGGTGCCGACCGTGACCACGCCGGGGCGCTGCCGGGCCAGGCGCCCGGCGAGGGCGAGCACGAAGACGATCGGCACGTAGCGGCCGAGGAGCATCGCGGCCACCATGAGCAGGTTGTGGAAGTCGGTGGCCCCGTTGAACCCGGCCATCGCGCTGCCGTTGCTCGCCGCGTTGCTGGTGTAGGCGTAGATCAGTTCGCTGAGACCGTGCGGACCCGTGTTGCCCATGGACGAGCGGCCCTCGGGCAGGGCGACCGCGATCGCGGAGCACACCAGGACCGTGGTCGGGGCGACGAGGGCGTAGAGCACCACGTGCCGCATCTCGCCGAAGCCGATCCGCTTGCGCAGGTACTCGGGCGTGCGGCCGACCATCAGCCCGCCGATGAAGACGGCGACCATGACCGCCATGAGCAGGCCGTACAGCCCGCTGCCGGTGCCGCCGGGCGCGATCTCGCCGAGCATCATGCCCGCGAGGAGCACGCCTCCGCCGAGGCTGGAGAAGCTGTCGTACGAGGCGTTGGCGGCGCCGTCGGCGGAGGCGGTGGCCGAGACGCCGAACAGGGTGCTCGCGGGGACGCCGAAACGGGTCTCGGTGCCCTCGGTCTGGCCGCCGACGGCCGCCGTGACGGTGCCGGTGTGCAGGTTCTGCACCAGGTTGCCGGCGACGAGCAGCAGGCAGAACAGGATGCCCACGACCGTCAGCAGGGTCCAGCTCTGGCGGAGGCTGCCGACCATGCGGCCGTAGGTGCGGACGAGCGCGGTCGGGATCAGCAGCATCAGCACGATCTCGACGGTGTTGGTCCAGGCGGAGGGGTTCTCCAGGGGGTGGGCGCTGTTGGCGTTGAAGAAGCCGCCGCCGTCGCCCGACATGAGCTTGAGGGGCTCCCAGGAGCCGACCGGGCCCGCCAGCTGGTCGACGCCGGAGAGGTGCTGCGGCACGCCGGCCGCCATGAGCAGCAGTCCGAAGACGACGGAGAGCGGCAGGAAGACGCGCAGCACCGAACGGATCAGGTCGACCCAGAAGTTGCCGAGTTCGTCGGTACCGCGCCGGACCAGGCCGCGGACCAGCGCGAGGGCCGCGCAGATGCCGACGGCGCCGGACGCGAAGGCCTGGGTGCCCAGGCCCGCCATCACCGCGAGGTGGCCGGTGGTGGACTCGCCCGCGTAGTTCTGCCAGCTGGTGTTGGTGGTGAAGCTGACCGCGGTGTGCAGCGCGAGCGGCCAGGGCATGCCGTCGCGGCCGAGCGACCACGGCAGGCGGTCCTGGAAGGTGAACAGCGCGAAGAGGGCGGCGATGCTCGCGGCGCTGAAGGCCAGGAGCGCGAAGAGGTAGTGCCGCCAGTTCTGTTCGCGGTCGGGGTCGATGCCGCAGACGCGGTACAGCAGCCGTTCGGGCGCGAGGTGCCGTCCGCCGTCGAGAGCGCGGGCGACATAGTCGCCGAGCGGTACGTGCAGGCCGACGACGACGGCGATGACGAGGGTGGCCTGGAGCCAGCCGAAGACGGTCATGCTCAGGCTCCCTGGAGCGGACGGGCGCGGTCCAGCGCGCTGTTGAGGCCGGCGACGTCGACGGCCGGCTCGCCGAACACACCGAGTGCGCGGCCGGTGGTGCAGCGGGCGACGAGTGCGCGCACGGTGCTCTCGGGCAGGCCGCGCTCGCGGGCGACCCGGGGGGTCTGGAGGCGCGCGTAGGCCGGGCTGATGTCCGGGTCGAGGCCGCTCCCGCTCGCGGTGACGGCGTCCGCGGGCACCACGGGGTGCGCGGGGGCGCCGCCGCGCACGGGGACGACGACGGCCTTCGCGTAGTCGGCGCCCGCCGCGGCGCACGCCACGGCCACGCCCTCGTACGAGGCGGTGAACGGCCGTGCGGGGCACGGCTGGTTGAGGCTGATCACGCGCTGGACGTCACCGATGGTGCCGTCCGCGCGGAAGACGCCGAGCACGGCGCCGACGCCGTCGGCGGTGCAGTAGGGGCGGGAGCCGTCGACGCCTTCCAGCTCGCCGACCGCCTTGCTGCGCGCGCAGACCTGGGTGAGCAGGCTGGGCTTGTCCGGGGTGTCGACGACGCTCTCGGGGCCGAGGTTGCCGGCCGCCGAGGTGGCCGGGTCGTAGCCGGCACCGGCGTTGGAGGGCCGGGACTGGAAGTAGCCGGGCAGCGGGCGGCCCTTGGTGTCGGTCCAGGACCTGCCGAGGGCGGTGCCGGGGGACGTGTGGCGGAGCCCCGGCAGTTGTCCGAGCGCGGTCATACCCAGCGGGTAGGCAAGGCCGACGAGCACGGTGAGCGCCACGACGACCCGTACGGCGGCCAGATGGTGGGCCGCCCAGTGCGGGAGGCGGGGATGGGGAGGCATGGTCAGATCCCGGGGACGAACTGGACGAGGACGAGGTCGATCAACTTGATCGCGAGGAAGGGGACGACGACGCCGCCGAGGCCGTACACCCACAGGTTGCGGGTGAGCAGGGCGGACGCCGAGGACGGCCGGTAGCGCACGCCCCGCAGGGCGAGCGGGATCAGCGCGACGATCACGACGGCGTTGAAGACGACGGCGGACAGGATCGCGGAGCCCGGCGAGTGCAGCCGCATGATGTTGACGGCGTCGAGCGCGGGGTAGACCCCGACGAAGATGGCGGGGAGGATCGCGAAGTACTTGGCGATGTCGTTGGCGATCGAGAAGGCCGTCAGCGCCCCGCGGGTGATCAGGAGTTGCTTGCCGATCTCGATGATCTCCACGATCTTCGTGGGGTCGGAGTCGAGGTCGACCATGTTCCCGGCCTCCTTGGCGGCCGAGGTGCCGGTGTTCATGGCCACGCCGACATCGGCCTGCGCCAGCGCCGGGGCGTCGTTCGTCCCGTCACCGGTCATCGCGACCAGGTTGCCGCCCGCCTGCTCCCGCTTGATCAGGGCGAGTTTGTCCTCGGGGGTGGCCTCGGCGAGGAAGTCGTTGACGCCCGCCTCCTCGGCGATCGTGCGGGCGGTCACCGGGTTGTCGCCGGTGATCATGACGGTGCGGATGCCCATGCGCCGCATCTCGTCGAAGCGTTCGCGCAGTCCGGGCTTGACGACGTCCTTGAGGTGGATGACGCCGAGCACCCGGGCCGGGCCGTCGGACGTGCGCTCGGCCACGGCCAGCGGGGTGCCGCCGGAGGACGACACCTGCTCGACGTAGACGTCCAGGCCGGCCGGCACCGTGCCGCCGTTCTCGCGGACCCAGCCGGCGATCGCGGACGCGGCGCCCTTGCGCAACTGCCGCCCGCCCCCGGGCAGGTCCACCCCGGACATGCGGGTGACGGCGCTGAAGGGCACCCACGCGGCCTCGGGCAGTTCGAGTTCGTCGGCGCGGTGGTGGCTCAGCTCGAAGTGCTCGCGGGCGTGGGCGACGATCGACCGGCCCTCGGGGGTCTCGTCGGCGAGGCTGGACAGCAGGGCGGCCTGCGCGAGTCGCTCCGGCTCGACGCCGCCGATCGACAGGAACCCGCCGGCCCGCCGGTTGCCGTAGGTGATGGTGCCGGTCTTGTCGAGCAGCAGGGTGTTGACGTCGCCCGCCGCTTCCACGGCGCGGCCCGACGAGGCGAGGACGTTGCGCTGCACGAGCCGGTCCATGCCCGCGATGCCGATCGCCGAGAGCAGGGCCCCGATGGTGGTCGGGATGAGGCAGACCAGCAGGGAGACCAGGACGATGCCGGTGACGCCGTCGGCGGTCAGCGCGGTGCTGTCGGGGGCGGCGCCCGTGATGCCCTTGGAGAAGATCGCCATGGGCTGGAGGGTGACGACGGCGATCAGGAAGACGAAGGTCAGCATGACCAGGAGCAGGTTCAGGGCCAGCTCGTTGGGGGTCTTCTGCCGGTTGGCGCCCTCGACGAGGGCGATCATCCGGTCCAGGAAGCCGGCGCCGGGATCCTGGGTGATGCGGACGACGATGCGGTCCGAGAGCACCTTGGTCCCGGCCGTGACGGCGCAGCGGTCGCCGCCGGACTCGCGGATGACGGGCGCGGACTCCCCCGTGATGGCGGACTCGTCGACACTGGCGACACCCTCGACGACGTCGCCGTCACCGGGTATCAGCTCGCCGGCCTCCACGACCACCATGTCACCGCGGCGCAGCGCGATCGCGGGGACGGTCCGCTCCCCCTTCTCCGTCAGCCGCCGGGCGGTGGTCTGCCGGCGGGTCCGGCGCAGCGAGTCCGCCTGCGCCTTGCCGCGGCTCTCGGCCACGGCCTCGGCGAGGTTGCCGAAGACGACGGTGAGCCAGAGCCACGCGGTGATCAGCCACGCGAACAGCGAGGAGTGGGCGATCGCGAGCCCGGTGGTCAGCGCCGCGCCGATCTCGGTGACGAACATGACCGGATTGCGGAAGAGCGTGACGGGGTTGAGCTTGCGCAGCGCCTCCGGCAGGGCGAGCCACAGCTGCCGGGGATCGAGCAGGCCCCCGCCGACACGGCGGTTCCGGCCGGGACCGGGTGTTTCGGCCTCGCCCTCCGGGGCCGGTGCGGCGAGGGTGGGGGCTGTGGTCATCTGAGGTGCTCCGGGAAACTGTGCGGTGGTGCGGAAAGGGTCGGGCACCTCCGGGCAGGGCAACGCGGGGACGGCACCTGCCCGGAGGGCGTAGGAGGGGCCCCTTGCGGGGCGGGCTGCGGACTCGTCAGCGGATCCACAGACACAGGGCGTCGACCAGGGCGAACGCACCGGTCACCCGCAGGACGCCCATCAGCTGGGAGCCGAACCGGTCGGACGACGCGTCGGGGTCGTCCTTGACGGCGGGGGCCGCGAACTGGGGGTCCACCGTGAGGGCGGTGACACCGAGCGGCCGGGCGAGCGAGCGCAGCGCGGGTTCCGACAGGCTGATCCATTCCTGTTCCGCGCCGAGGGTCGCGGAGAGGCGTTCCGGCGTGGTGAAGGCGACCGCTGTGCGATCGCCCAGCGGGGTGCGGAACATCCGCGTCACGCAGCCGGCGGGTCCCGGCCGGACGGGGACGCAGAGCATCCCGCGGTCTCCGGCCGGGTCGGGTTCGCAAGGCTCGGGGTCGTCCTCGGACGCGGGTTCGGTCATGGATTCCTCCAAGAGGGAAGACTGGGCCCCGGTCCGGGCACGTCGGGCCGGGGCGCAGCAGGACGCTAATCCCTGGCGCCGGGGGGCGGCGGCCCTCCCTGACGGGACGTTGACGGCGCGCGTCGATTTGTTGACGCCGCGGTCGCGGACGGGTCAGGGCTCCGTCAGGCCCGGGGGCGGCGGCGTCAGGATCGCGACAAGGACCGTTGCCCGCTCGCGGCACGGCGTTTGCATGGAGTCATGCGTGAGTCCCGCGAAGACCGTGTCGTCGTCGGTGTCAGCGGATCCCTGGGCAGCCTGGCGGCTCTCCACAGGGCCGTCGAGGAGGCACGCCGCCGGTCGGCGGCGCTGACGGTGGTGATCGCCTGGGAGACCGTCGGTGTCGACCTCGGTTCCGGCCGGCCGCCGTCGCCGCCCCTGCTCGACCGCTGGCACTCCCTCGCGCGGCGGCAGTTGTTCGCCGCCTTGGACACCGCCTTCGGCGGCAGCATCCCCCTCGACCCGCAGCTGCGCCCGGTCATCGCGCTGGGCATGCCCGGCCCCACCCTGGTCAGGGTGGCCGACCAGGAGTCCGACCTGCTGGTGGTGGGCACGGGCTCGCACGGCCTGCTGCGCCGCCTGCTGTCGCCGTCGGTGGCCCGGCACTGCCTGGACCACGCCCGCTGCCCCGTGCTCGCCGTACCGCCGCCGCCCCTGATGTCGGAACTCGTCGAGGCCGAGCGCCGCGGAGGACGCGCACGCCTCGGCCTCGGACGCGGGCCGCACGACTCCTTCATGCCCTGAGCCCGGCCTCCTCCAGGTCCAGGGACCGCTGGACGGCGCGCTGGGTGGCGTCGCTGACCTCACCGGCCTCGTACAGCCGCCGCAGTTCCCCGGTCTGCACGCCGATCAGCGCCCGGCGCAGGTCCCGGTGGGCGGCCACGGCCTCGGCGAAGGCGGCGGCGCGGCCCGACCCCGGGCTCTCGTCCCCCTCGTCGAGTCCGGCCTCCAGATGGCGGCGCAACTGGACCACGGCGGACGCCGGCGCGGCTTCGAGGTCGTGCAGCTGGTCGAGGTAGCGCAGGCCCGCGCGGGACAGCGCGTCGCGGGTCCTGGCCTCCTCGCGGGCGGTGTGCTCCGGTTCGAGGGCGATGCCCGAGCGCCGGACGACCGCGGCGAGGGTGAATCCCTGGACGACGACGGTCAGGACCACCACGCCCGTCGTCAGGGTGAGCACGAGCGAGCGGTGCGGCAGCGGCGCGCCGCCGGCCGTCACCAGGGGCACCGACAGGGCGGCGGCCAGCGGCATGACCCCGCGGGTGCCGGCCCACGAGGTCACCAGCGGCACCCGCCAGGAGACGGGGCCGTCCTTGCGGCGGTGCTGCATGACGGCCGACAGCGGGAAGACCCAGACGAGCCGCAGGAGGACGACCGTGGCGGCCACCGCGAACACGCCCACGACCAGCGGCAGGCCGCGCTCCGACGGATCGAGCTCGCGCACGAGCGTGGGCAGTTGGAGGCCGATGAGCGCGAAGACGGCGTTCTCCAGGAGGAAGACGACGGTGGCGTACACGGCGTGGATCTGCAGCCGTATCGGCGCGTTGGTGATCCGGTGCCCGGTGCTGCCCAGCACCACGCCCGCCAGGACGACCGCGGTGACCCCGGAGGTGTGCAGGTCCTCGGCGAGCACGTAGACGCCGTACGGCGTGACCAGGGAGACGACGGTCTCCAGCACCGGGTCCTCGGTGCGCCGGCGCAGGAGCGTGACGAGTCCGGCGACGGCGGCCCCGACCAGCGCGCCGCCACCGCCCAGTTCGAGGAAGCGGCCCGCGGCCGCGGGCGTCAGCAGCGAGCCGGAGGCGACCGCGGCACCGATGGCGACCTTGAACAGCACCAGGCTCGTGGCGTCGTTGAACAGGCTCTCGGACTGGACCAGCACCTTCACCCGGTTCGGCAGGGACAGCCGGCGCCCGAGGGCCGTCACGGCGACGGGGTCGGTGCTGGCCAGTACGGCGCCCAGCACCAGCGCCATCGGTCCGCCGAGCGGGGTCACGGCCGCCGCGACGGCGGCCACGGCCGCGGCCGAGGTGACCACGAGTCCGAAGGCCAGGACCGTGACCGGGCGCCACACGCGGCGCAGTTCCCGCCAGGAGATCTCCTCGGCGGAGGCGTACAGCAGCGGGGGCAGGACGACGACGCTGATCGCCTCGGGCGCGACGTGCACCGCGGGTACCCACGGCAGCAGGCCGACCAGCAGCCCGGCCACGACGAGGAGGGAGGGAGCCGGGACCCGCCAGTGCCTGGCGCCGGTCGCCACGGTGGTCGCCAGGGCCACGAGCAGGAGGACGGCGGTCAGGACGGTCATGTGAGGGTCCCCAGGGAAAGAGATGGTACGGCTGCTGCGCATGTCTTCGCCGACCAGACTTCCCGGCACTCCACGGGAGAATCTACCCGGTTCCGGCAACGGTCGGGGAGCCGGGGGGAGGCAGGGCGTTAAGAACGCGTCAGGATTGCGCGTCAGCCGTATGGAGCCCGTCAACGGCGGACCCGCTCCGGCGGGCGGGACCCTACTGTTCCGCGGCCCGTCACCGGCTCGCCGCGACGTGCTCCCCCGCCGGCCCCGACTCCCGTCCCGACCTGGGGAATTGATCATCGGGTGGGCCGCCCCGGCCCCCACGGCACCGCCCCCGGCACGCCCCGGCCGCGGGGCACGGGAGCGGCCGCGGCGGTGCCCCGCCGCCCTCGCGCGGCCGTGGCGTGCGCCGACAGCCCCGGCCGGGCTGCGTACGCTGACGTGGCCGTCCGCCGACGGCGGATTCTTGACTGTTGTCGACGGGAGTGCAACGTGGCCATGTCCGCTCATCCGAGTCGGCTGCGCGCGTGGATGCTGGAGGGCCTGTCCGACATGGCCCGGCACCAGCAGGGCGGGCAGCCGGTACCCGAGAGCGCCCACCGCGGGCAGCGGTGGTGGCGGGTCATGTGCCTGACGGGTGTGGACTACTTCTCCACCCTGGGCTACCAGCCGGGCATCGCGGCGCTGGCCGCCGGCCTGCTGTCGCCAGTCGCCACGATCGTCCTGGTGGTCGTGACGCTCGCGGGCGCGCTGCCGGTGTACCGGCGGGTCGCGGAAGAGAGTCCGCGCGGTGAGGGCTCGATCGCGATGCTGGAGCGGCTGCTGTCGTTCTGGCAGGGCAAGCTCTTCGTGCTGACGCTGCTGGGCTTCGCGGCCACGGACTTCCTGATCACGATCACGCTGTCGGCGGCCGACGCCTCCACCCACCTGGTGGAGAACCCGCATCTGACCAGCGTGCTGCACGGCCACGAGATGATCATCACGCTGTTCCTGGTGGCCCTGCTCGGCGCGGTGTTCCTCAAGGGCTTCCTGGAGGCGATCGGCGTCGCCGTGGCCCTGGTCGGGCTCTACCTCGCGCTGAACGTGGTGGTGGTCGTCGTCGGGCTGTGGCACGTGGCGACCGCGTCGCACGTCGTCACCGACTGGTCCAGCGCCCTGACCGCGGAGCACGGCAACGTGCTGGCGATGGTCGGCGTGGCCCTGCTGGTCTTCCCCAAGCTGGCGCTCGGCCTGTCCGGCTTCGAGACCGGCGTGGCCGTCATGCCCCACGTGCAGGGCGACGACAGCGACACCGAGGAGAAGCCCGCCGGGCGGATCCGCGGGACGAAGAAACTGCTGACCACGGCCGCGGTCGTCATGAGCTGCTTCCTCATCGCCACCAGCTTCATCACCACGCTCCTCATCCCCGCCAAGGAGTTCGAGTCCGGCGGGCAGGCCAACGGCCGCGCCCTGGCGTACCTGGCGCACGAGTACCTGGGCAACGCCTTCGGCACCGTCTACGACGTCTCCACCATCTGCATCCTGTGGTTCGCCGGCGCCTCGGCCATGGCGGGCCTGCTCAACCTCATGCCGCGCTACCTGCCCCGCTACGGCATGGCCCCGCACTGGGCGCGCGCCGTGCGGCCGATGGTGCTGGTCTTCACGCTGGTGGCGTTCCTGGTCACCTGGATCTTCGACGCGGACGTCGACGCCCAGGGCGGCGCGTACGCGACCGGTGTGCTGGTGCTGATCAGCTCCGCGGCGATCGCGGTGACCATCGCGGCCCGCAAGGCCCACCAGCGCGGCTGGACCATCGGCTTCGCCGTGATCTCGGCCATCTTCCTCTACACCACCGTCGTCAACGTCATCGAGCGCCCGGACGGTGTGAAGATCGGTGCCTGCTTCATCGCCGGCATCATCCTCATCTCCCTGCTGTCGAGGCTGGCCCGCGCCTTCGAACTCCGCGTCACCAGCGTGACGCTGGACGACATGGCCCAGCGCTTCGTCCGCGACATGTCGCACCGCAGGATCCGCTTCATCGCCAACGAGCCGGACCGCCGGGACATGGCGGAGTACCGCGCCAAGATCCAGCAGATCCGCGCCGACAACGACATCCCGGCGGAGGACGACTTCGTCTTCGTCGAGGTCACGGTCTCCGACCCGTCGGAGTTCGAGTCCGGCCTCACCGTGCGCGGCGACGTGCTGCACGGCCGCTACCGGGTGCTCACGCTGGAGTCCTCGTCCATCCCCAACGCGCTGGCCGCCCTGCTCCTGCACGTGCGGGACGCCAGCGGGCAGCGTCCGCACATCTACTTCGAGTGGACCGAGGGCACTCCCTTCGCGAACTTCCTGCGCTTCTTCCTCTTCGGGCAGGGCGAGGTGGCCCCGGTCACCCGCGAGGTGCTGCGCGAGGCGGAACCGGACCGGACCCGCCGCCCGCGCGTGCACGTCGGCTGATCCGCCGGCCGTCAAGGCCGCGCCAGGATCGCGCGGCGGGCCGTCAGGGGCGCGTCAGCCGCCGGCCGTGCGGAAGTGGCCGCTCCTACGGTCGGCGGCATGACACGGACCGCCTCCGGCCACACCGACCGCCGCTGGGCCGGGCACGCCCGGTTCGCGGCGCTCTGCGCGCTCGGCTTCCTCGCGCTCGCCCTGGCCCTCGACGCGGCCGCGGGCACCCTCGGCGCGGCCCGCGCCGGGCTCTGGGCGGTTTTGGCGGTCCTGGTGCTGGCGGTGCTGGTGCCGCCGCGCGTGACGGCGGGCGACGGCTGGCTCTCCGTGCGCCGCTCGCTGCGCACCCGCACGGTCCGCACCGATGCCCTGGTGGCGGTACGGCAGCACCAGGGGCCCGCGGCGCACCTGCTGCTGTACGACGCCTCGGGCCGCTGTGTGGAGGTCGATCCGCGGACGCTGGCCGCCGACCCCCTGCTGTGGCACCTGCTGGAGGCCGGCGCCCACCGCTCCCGCGACCGCGGCGTGCTGCGGCACGGTTCCCGGGTGCTGGCGCACCTCGGCGACGGCGTCGACGGGCCCGCGGCCCGGGCGGTGTTCCGCGTGTCGGGGCTGGTCTGACGGACCGCTCGCGGGCTCAGCCGAGGCCCGGCACGAACTGGACGACGGCCATGTCGATGAGCTTGATGCCGAGGAACGGCAGCACGAGCCCGCCCAGTCCGTACACCAGCAGGTTGCGCCGCAGCAGTTCGGCCGCCGACGACGGCGTGTAGCGGACTCCGCGCAGGGCCAGCGGGATCAGCGCCACGATGATGAGGGCGTTGAAGACGATCGCCGAGGTGATCGCCGACGTGGGGCTGTGCAGGCGCATGATGTTCAGTGCCCCGAGCCCCGGATGGGCGCCGGCGAACATCGCGGGGATGATCGCGAAGTACTTCGCCACGTCGTTGACGATGGAGAACGTCGTCAGCGCGCCGCGGGTGATCAGCAGCTGCTTGCCGACCTCCACGATCTCGATCAGCTTCGTCGGGTTGGAGTCCAGGTCCACCATGTTCCCGGCCTCCTTGGCGGCCGAGGTACCGGTGTTCATCGCCACGCCGACGTCCGCCTGGGCCAGCGCCGGGGCGTCGTTGGTGCCGTCACCCGTCATCGCGACCAGGTTGCCGGCGGCCTGCTCCCGCCTGATCAGGGCGAGTTTGTCCTCGGGGGTGGCCTCGGCGAGGAAGTCGTCGACCCCGGCCTCGTCCGCGATCGCGCGGGCGGTCAGCGGGTTGTCACCGGTGACCATCACCGTGCGGATGCCCATCCGCCGCAGTTCGGCGAAGCGTTCGCGGATGCCGTTCTTCACCACGTCCTTGAGGTGGATCACCCCGAGGACCTGGGCCTGGTCCCCGTCGTCGAGGGCGACCAGGAGCGGGGTGCCGCCCGAGGCGCCGATGCGGTCCACGATCGGATCCACCTCCGCGGGCACCAGACCGCCGCGGGCGGTGACCCACGCCGCCACGGTCGCCGCGGCGCCCTTGCGCACGGCGACTCCGGCACCGTCCTCCCAGCGCAGGTCGACCCCGCTCATCCGGCTGCGGGCGGAGAACGGTACGAAGCGGGTCTGCCCCAGCTCGCCCGGGGCGGGGGCGCGCAGCCCGTAGCGCTCCTTGGCCAGGACGACGACCGAGCGGCCTTCCGGGGTCTCGTCGGCGAGGCTGGACACCTGGGCGGCCTGCGCGAGTTGCAGGTCGTCGACCCCGGGCAGCGGGACGAAGGCGGTGGCCCGGCGGTTGCCGAAGGTGATGGTGCCGGTCTTGTCCAGCAGCAGGGTCGACACGTCGCCCGCCGCCTCGACGGCGCGCCCGGACATCGCCAGCACATTGCGCTGCACGAGCCGGTCCATGCCCGCGATGCCGATCGCCGACAGCAGCGCCCCGATCGTGGTGGGGATCAGCGTGACCAGCAGCGCCACCAGGACGACCGTGTCCTGGGCGGCGCCGGCGTAGGCGGCCATCGGCTCCAGGGAGACGACGACGAGGACGAAGACGACCGTCAGCGACGCCAGCAGGATGTTCAGGGCGATCTCGTTGGGCGTCTTCTGCCGGGAGGCGCCCTCGACCAGGGCGATCATCCGGTCCAGGAAGGTCCTGCCGGGGCGCGAGGTGATACGGACGACGATGCGGTCCGACAGCACCTTCGTCCCGCCGGTCACCCCGGAGCGGTCGCCGCCCGCCTCACGGACGACCGGGGCCGACTCCCCCGTGATCGCCGACTCGTCGACGGCCGCGATGCCCTCCACCACCTCCCCGTCACCGGGGATGGTCTGCCCGGCCTCCACGGCCACCACGTCGAACCGCCGCAGCTCGCCGGCCGGGACCGCCTCTTCGGTGAACTCCCTTCCGTACGGCCGCCAGCCGCGCAACCGCCGGGCCACGGTGCCGGTCCGGGCCCGGCGCAGGCTCTCGGCCTGGGCCTTGCCGCGGCCCTCCGCCACGGCCTCGGCGAGGTTGGCGAAAACGACCGTCAGCCACAGCCAGCCGGTGATCACCCAGGCGAAGACGCTCGGGTGCAGCAGTGCCGACAGGGTCGTGAGCGCCGCGCCGGCCTCGACGACGAAGAGCACCGGTTTGCGGACCATGCCGCGCGGGTGGAGCTTGCGCACCGCCTCCGGGAAGGCCGTCCACAGCTGCCGGGGGTCGAGCAGTCCCGCCGCCACCTTGCGGCGTCTGCCGGACCTCCTGCCGGGGCGTGGCGGCTGAGGGGCGGTGCGGTCTGTCCCGGGGGCGTGGGCGGGGGCCGGCGGCTGCATGGACGAGGGCCTTCCGAAGGTGCGGGAGTTGGGGGGGGTACGCACGCCAGCAGATCGCGACCGCGGGGCCCGGCGGACGTCCCTGACAGGACCTTTGCGCCCGCGGCTCGGCTTTATGACGGCGCCTTGACGGCGCCTCAGGCCGCGCCGTCAGGACCGTGTCAGGAACGGGCGGCGGATCTTGCCTGCCACGGCGGCGGGCGGTGGGATGAAGGGGTGAACAGCGGTCGGCGCCATGACGACCGGCCACCCCATCGGGTGCCGCCGGTTCCGCGCGCTGTTCTCCTGCCGGCTCCCTGACGAGCCGGTGTCCCGCGGCCATGCCTGACGGCCGCATTCCTTCGCGTACGGCGCGCGCCCCCACGACCCGTGGCCAGGGCGCGCGCCGACGCGTCGTTCCCCGGAGGGATCCCACCCATGTCCGTATCCGCCCTGTCCGCCGTCCCCCCGAGGACCGCCCTGGTCACGGGGGCGACCTCCGGCATCGGGTGGGAGACCGCCCGCCTGCTCGCCGAACGGGGGCGCACGGTCATCGTCCACGGCCCCGACACCGAGTCCGCCCACCACGCCGTGGAGCGCCTGGTGGCGGCCGGCGCCGACCGGGCCCGACTGCGCCTGGCCGTCGCGGACTTCCGCCGGCTGACGCAGGTCAGGGCGTTGGCCTCCGAACTGTCGGCCACCCATCCCGTCCTGGACGTCCTGGTCAACAACGCGGCGGTCGCGGCCCCCGAGGAGCACACGGTCACCGAGGACGGCAACGAGGTCTCCTTCCAGGTCAACTTCCTGGCCGCGTACCTGCTCACGCGGGAGCTGCGCGGCCCGCTGACGGCGCGTCCGGGCAGCCGGGTCGTCAACGTCTCCTCCACCACGTACCGGTCGGCCTCCCTCGCCTGGAACGACCTCAACCGGGCCCGCCGCTACTCCCGTTACGCCGCGTACGCGCAGTCCCAGCTGGCCCTCACCGTGTTCGCCGGTGCGGCGGCGCCCGCGGGCTGCACTGTGGTCAGCGTCGACCCGGGCACCTGCTCGACAGCCCTGCTGCCGCTGTACGCGCACGAGGGCGAGCCGCCGGCCGAGGGCGCCGCCCGCGTGGTGCGGCTCTGCGACCCGCGGACCCCGCTGGTCCCCGGTGCCCACTACGACGCGGACGGCCCGTCCACCGCCGGCCACGGGGAACGCACCGCGCGCCGCCTGTGCAAGGCCGCCGACCTGCTCGTCACCGCCTGAAAGCCCGTCACCACCACAAGGAGGAAACCGGTGTCCAAGCGCGCCCGCAAGAAGAGGGCCCGTCGCAAGAAGGGAGCCAACCACGGCAAGAAGGCCAACCAGGGCTGAAACCCCCCGCGGCGGTGCGGACCTCCGGACGATCCGGTGGTCCGCACCGCCGTCGGCATGAGGCACCCGGCAGGTCGTGGAGCGACGCGGCGCGGCCCGCGGCGCGTCAGGCGCCCGGCCCGGCCGGCGATACCCGAACGCCGGAGCGCCCCGGGCCGGCACACCGAAGAGAGGCGAGCATGATCGAGTACACAGGACTCCCGGTCCCCGGGGGCTGGTTCCCGGCGGACGTTCCCGGGCCCGTCGGCCTCGCGGAGCACGTGCGCGCCACCGGGCACGGCCGGTGGTGGGCGGACCGGGCCGTCGCGCCACGGGTGGTCGCCGTGGCCTGTGCCGGCCACGTCCTGCTGGACGGCGACCCGCGCCACACCGATCCGCGGGCCCTGGCCCCGCTGGGTGACAGCTACGTCCTGGCCCGGCCGGGGTTCCTGCCGCTCCTCGGGGCGGCGTTCGACCGTGTCGTGCCCTGGGAGCGCATGATCTGGCTGCGGTCGCACCCGGTGCCGCGCCGCCGCCTTCCCGCTGACGTGGTGGTGCGCCGGCTGACGGCGGCCGACGGCCCGGCGCTGGCCGCACTGGGCCCGGACCCCGCCTGGGTCGCGGCCAGTTGGGGCGGGCCCGCCGCGCTCGCCGGCTCCGGTCACTGCTGGGGCGCCTTCCGCGGCGGCCGTCCGGTCTCGCTCGCCTGCACGTACTTCCTCGGCGCCGCGTACGAGGACATCGCCGTGCTGACACTGCCGGGCCACCGCCGCGAGGGTCTGGCGCTCGCCTGTCTCGCGGGCCTGAGCGCGGACGTGGCCGCCCGCGGGCGCGTTCCCAGCTGGACCTGCTCGCGCGACAACCGGCCGAGCTGGCTGCTGGCCTGGGCGGCGGGCTTCCGGCTGTTCGGGGAGTACGTCCACTTCGCGGTGGGCCGCCCCGCCCGGCACGTCGGCCGGGCGGGGTGACGCCGCCGGCGCGGGCTCAGGGCTCGAAGCGGTAGCCCAGGCCGGGCACGGTGATCAGGTGGCGGGGGCGGGAGGGGTCCGGCTCCAGCTTGTGCCGGAGGGTGGCGAGGTAGACGCGCAGGTAGTTGGTGCGCTTCTCGTTGCCCGGTCCCCAGACCTCGCGCAGCAGCTGACGTCCCGTCACCAGCCGTCCCGGGTTGCGCAGCAGCGGCATGAGCAGCCGCCACTCGGTGGGGGTCAGATGCGGTGCCTCGCCCCGGCCCCGGCGGGGGCCGACGGTGAAGGCCGCGAGGTCCAGGCGGTATCCGCCGACCTCGACCGTCTGCGGCTCCTCCACGGCCGCGGGGCGGCGGAACACCGCCCGCAGCCGGGCGGCGAGTTCGTCCATGGAGAACGGCTTCGTCAGGTAGTCGTCGGCGCCGGCGTCCAGCGCCGGGACCTTGTCGGCGGGGTCGGACCGCCCGGACACCACGATGATCGGCAGCGGGCTCCACGCCCGGACGCCGAGGATGACGTCGATGCCCGCCATGTCCGGCAGTCCGAGGTCGAGGACGATCGCGTCGGGCGGGTTGATCGACACCAGGGTCAGCGCGGTCGCCCCGTCCGGTGCCGTGGTCACGGTGTAGTGGCGGGCGGTGAGGTCGATGTCGAGGGCCTTGCGGAAGCCCGACTCGTCGTCGACGACCAGAACGCGCCTCATGTCAGGGCCTCCTCGTCCCCGAGGGCGGGTTCGGCGGACGCGGCGGCCTCTGCCGCGTCCGCCACCGGCAGGGACAGCACCATGGTCAGTCCACCGCCGGGCGTGTCCTCGGGGGTGAGGGTGCCGCCCATGGCCTCGGTCAGTCCGCGCGAGAGCGCGAGCCCCAGGCCGAGCCCGGTGGTGTTGTCGGTGTCGCCGAGCCGCTGGAAGGGCGCGAAGACCCGTTCCCGGTCGGCAGGCGTGAGCCCGGGCCCGCGGTCGGCGACGCGCAGTTCGACGCGCCCGCCGAGCGCGCTCGCACCGATCAGGATCCTGGTGCCCGCCGGGGCGTGCCGCTGTGCGTTGGTCATCAGATTGGCCACGACGCGCTCCACCAGCGGCGGGTCGGCCAGCGCGAGCGGCGCCTCGTCCAGCCCCTGGGTCACCACCTGCGCGGTGGCGTCGGTGAGGCTGTCCAGGGCCAGCGGCACCACCTCGGCGAACGCGGTCGGCCGCAGCGTCAGCCGGAGCGCACCCGCCTGGAGCCGGCTCATGTCCAGCAGGTTGTCCACGAGGCGGCTGAGCCGGGCCAGCGACTCCTCGGCCGTCGTCAGCAGTTCCTCGCGGTCCTCGGCCGAGAACTCCACCTCGCGGCTGCGCAGCGAGCTGATCGCGGCCCAGGCGCCGGCCAGCGGCGTGCGCAGGTCGTGGCCGACCGCGGCCAGCAGCGCGGTCCGCATGCGGTCCGCCGCCTTGACGGGTTCGACCTCGGCGGCGGCCTCGGCGAGCCGGGCGCGTTCCAGCGCGGAGGCCACGTGGCCCGCGAAGGCGACGAGGACCCGCCGCTCGGAGGCGGCCAGGCGGCGGCCGCGCAGGACGAGGGTGTCCTGCGGGCCGACGGCGACCGCGACGGTGTCGCCCGCCTCGCCGTCCCGTTCCGCGACGACCGCACCGCGGTGGTCGGAGGGCCCGTGGACGAGTTCCGCGGACTCCAGCCCGAAGGCCTCGCGTGTCCGTTGCAGCAGCACCTCCACGGCCTGGTCGCCGCGGAGGATGTTGCCGGCCAGCGAGGAGAGCGTCTCGGCCTCCGCCGTCGCCCCGGCGGCGCGCCGGGACAGCCGCAGGGAGCGGTCCACGATCGCGGCGACGGTGACGGCGACGACCGCGAAGACGGCCAGGGCGAGCACGTTGTTGGTCTCGCCGATGGTGAACCGGCCGATGGGCGGGATGAAGAAGTAGTTGAGCAGCAGCGACGCGGTGACCGACGCCAGCAGCGCGGAGGCCACCCCGCCGATGCACGCGACGCCGACGACGGTGAGCAGGAAGAGCAGGGCCTCGCTGGTGAGGTTGAGGTGCCCGCGGGTGTTCGCGAGCAGGGCGGTCAGCAGCGCCGGCAGCACGAAACCCGCCACCGGCCCTGCGACCTTGCGCACGAAGGGCAGGTCGCTGCTGGGGACGGGCAGCAGGCGGCCGCGGCCCGCGCGTTCGTGGCTGACCATGTGGACGTCGATGTCACCGGAGCGTTCCACGATGGTCTCGCCGACCCCGCGCCCGGTGGCGAAGCGCGCCAGGCGGCCGCGCCGGCTCACCCCGACGACCAGCTGGGTGGCGTTCTCGGCCCGGGCGAACTCCAGCAGGGCGGTGGGGACATGGTCGCCGACGACGGAGTGGAAGCTGCCGCCCAGGCTCTCCACGAGGGCGCGCTGCCGGGTCAGGGCGGCCGGCGAGGCGTCGGCCAAGCCGTCGCTGCGGGCGATGTGGACGGCCAGCAGGTCGCGGGTGCCGCCCGCGCCGGAGGCGCCGCCGCCGTGGGAGCGCTCGGCGATGCGCGCCGCCCGGCGGATCAGCGTCTCGCCCTCGGGGCCGCCGGTGAGCGCCACCACGACGCGTTCGCGGGTCTCCCAGACCCGTCCGATGCCGTGCTCGGTGCGGTACTTCTGGAGGGTCTCGTCGACCCGTCCCGCGACCCACAGCAGGGCCAGTTCGCGCAGCGCGGTGAGGTTGCCGACCCGGAAGTAGTTCGACAGGGCGGCGTCGACCTTCTCCGGGGCGTAGACGTTGCCGTGGGCCATCCGCCGGCGCAGCGCCTCGGCGGGCATGTCCACGAGCTCGATCTCGTCGGCGCGGCGGACGACCTCGTCGGGCAGGGTCTCGCGCTGGGGGACGCCGGTGATCTTCTCGACGACGTCGTTGAGCGATTCCAGGTGCTGGATGTTGACGGCGGTGAGGACGTCGATCCCCGCGTCGAGCAGCACCTCGATGTCCTGCCACCGCTTGGTGTGCGCGCCGCCGGGGATGTTGGTGTGGGCCATCTCGTCGACCAGGGCGACCTGGGGGGCGCGCGCGAGGACGGCGTCGAGGTCCATCTCGGTGAACTCGGCCCCGCGGTAGTGCCGTTCGGCGCGCGGAACGATCTCGAGACCGTCGAGCTTCGCCTCGGTGTGCGGCCGTTTGTGGCACTCGACGTAGCCCACGACGACGTCCGTCCCGCGGGCGGCCCGCCGGCGGCCCTCGTCCAGCATCCGGTAGGTCTTGCCCACTCCGGGTGCGGCTCCGAGGAAGACCTTCAGTTTGCCGGGCCGCCCTTGGCGGGCGCCGGCCGCGGCTGTGACGACTGGCTGCGTCACCGGGAGTCCTTCCTTGCGGGGATGTCACGCCGCCCGGCGCCGCAGGATGCCTGCGACGCCGGGCGGCGTGGTCCGTGCGATACGGCCGGAACGCGACGTCACCCGAGCTGGGCGAGCGCGAGGTTGAGCTCGACCACGTTGACGCGCTCGGCGCCGAGGAAGCCGATGACGCGGCCCTGCACGTGGTCCGCGACCAGCTTGCGCACCTCGGACGCGTCCAGGCCGCGGGCCGTGGCGACACGGTCGGCCTGCTCGTAGGCGTAGGCCGGCGAGATGTGCGGGTCGACACCGGAGCCGGAGGCCGTGATGGCGTCGACCGGGACGTCGCTGGGGGCCACGTCGTCGAACTCGGCCACGGCGGCGCGGCGTTCCTTGATCGTCTTGATCAGGCCCTCGTCATTGGGACCGAGGTTGGACGCGCCGGTGGCGAGCGGGTCGTACCCGCCGGGCCGCGGCTGGAACCACTTCGGGTCCGGCAGGGCGGCCTCGTCGGCGTCGTCCGGGTTCTTCTTCGGGAGGTTGAAGCTCTGGCCGATGAGGCTGGAGCCGACGGTCTTTCCGTCCTGCGTGATCTTGGAGCCGTTGGCCTGGCCGGGGAAGACCGCCTGGGCGACCCCGGTGACGGCCAGCGGGTACACGATGCCCGCGACGACCGTGAACACCAGCAGCATGCGCAGGGCGGCCAGATGGTTCCGGACCACGGCGGGAAGGGAGCTGGACATGTCGATTGCCTTCTTCGGTCAGCTGAGTCCGGGGATGAACTGGATGATCAGGTCGATCACCTTGATGCCGGCGAACGGCAGCACCAGGCCACCCAGACCGTAGATCCAGATGTTGCGGGTCAGCAGTGCGGACGCCGAGGACGGCCGGTAGCGGACTCCGCGCAGCGCGAGCGGGATCAGCACCACGATGATGAGGGCGTTGAAGATGATCGCCGAGACGATCGCCGACTGCGGGCTGTGCAGCTGCATGATGTTGAGCTTGTCCAGGCCCGGGTAGGCGATAGCGAACATCGCGGGGATGATCGCGAAGTACTTCGCCACGTCGTTGGCGATGGAGAACGTCGTCAGCGCGCCGCGGGTGATCAGCAGCTGCTTGCCGATCTCCACGATCTCGATGAGCTTGGTGGGGTTGGAGTCCAGGTCCACCATGTTCCCGGCCTCCTTGGCGGCCGAGGTACCGGTGTTCATGGCCACGCCGACATCGGCCTGGGCCAGCGCCGGGGCGTCGTTGGTGCCGTCACCGGTCATCGCGACGAGCTTGCCGCCCGCCTGCTCCCGCTTGATCAGCGCCATCTTGTCCTCGGGCGTCGCCTCCGCGAGGAAGTCGTCGACACCCGCCTCCTCGGCGATCGCCTTCGCGGTGAGCGGGTTGTCACCCGTGATCATCACCGTGCGGATGCCCATGCGGCGCAGCTCGTCGAACCGCTCCCGCATGCCCTCCTTGACGACGTCCTTCAGGTGGATGACACCCAGGACCCGGGCCGCGCCGCTGTCCTTGACCGCGACGACGAGCGGCGTGCCGCCCGACTGCGAGATGCGGTCGACCTGCGACTGCACCTCCTCGCCGGCCTGGCCGCCGTTGGCGGCGACCCACGCGGTGACCGCGGACGCGGCGCCCTTGCGGATCTGGCGGCCGTCGATGTCGACGCCGGACATGCGGGTCTGGGCGGTGAAGGGCACGAACTCGGCGTGGCCGAGCTCGCCCTCGTGCCGGGCCCGCAGGCCGTACCGCTCCTTCGCCAGGACGACCACGGAGCGGCCCTCGGGCGTCTCGTCGGCCAGCGACGACAGCTGCGCGGCGTCCGCCAGCTCCTCGGCGGTGACAGCGCCGACCGGCAGGAACTCCGCCGCCTGGCGGTTGCCGAGGGTGATGGTGCCGGTCTTGTCCAGCAGCAGGGTGTTGACGTCACCGGCGGCCTCGACGGCACGGCCGGACATGGCCAGCACATTGCGCTGCACCAGGCGGTCCATGCCGGCGATGCCGATCGCCGACAGCAGACCGCCGATGGTCGTCGGGATGAGCGCGACGACGAGGGCCACGAGGATGACGATGCTCTGCTCGGCGCCCGCGTAGATCGCGAACGGCTGCAGGGTGACGACCGCCAGCAGGAAGACGATGGTCAGCGAGGCCAGCAGGATGTTGAGCGCGA
>NZ_JBIVLI010000009.1:186969-319270 GCF_044751205.1 Streptomyces sp. NPDC088732 | reverse complement strand
TGGCGTTGACTTTTGGCACGCTGTTGAGTTCTCAAGGAACGGAAGCTTCCTTCGAGACCGTTTCACCGGCCCCTCCGGGCTTTCCCTTCGTTGTCCCCAGCTTAGCAGATCCGATTTCCTTCTCTGCCACCCTCTGGAGCGGGTGTGCCGTCCGGCTTTCGCTTTTCGGCTTTTCCGACTCTACCAGACCGTTTCCGTCCTGATCCCCAGTCAGCGGGGCTTGTCTTCCCGGCCGTTGGGCCGTTCCGACGAGTTGAACGTTAGCGGATCAGTGGCGCCCGATGCCAATCGAGTAATTCCGCCGATCCTCATTCCGAAAGCGCGCACGAAAACGAAACGACTGCTCGTCGTCCGTTCGGAAGCTTGCTTCGGGATGGCCGCCCGGGAACCGGCACAGACCTACTGTTCACCGGCGGGCAACCCGGAGAACACTACGGATCGGGGACGTGGGTGTCAAACCGGGTCAGTCGAGGTCCTGGAGCCTGCCGCCGGCGTCGGGCTGGTCGGCCTCGACGCGGCGCAGGAGGCGGGTCAGCAGGTCGCCGAGGACGGTGCGTTCGTCCGGCTCGAGGTCCTGGAGCAGGTCGCCCTCGAACGCGGCGGCCATACGCATGGTCTCCAGCCACTTGCCTCGGCCGACGTCGGTGAGCTCCACGATGACGCGCACCCGGTTGGACTCGTCACGTTCACGGGTGACCAGGCCCTCGGAGACCATCCGGTCGATGCGGTGGGTCATGGCGGCGGGTGTGAGGCCGAGCCGCTTGGCCAGGTCGCCGGGGCCCAGCCGGTAGGGCCGGCCCACCACGACGAGGGCCTTGAGGACCTCCCATTCGGCGGCGGTGATGCCGACCGCCGACAAGTGGCGGCTGTAGCCCACGTGGAGGCGCCGGTTCAGCCTGCCGAGTGCCGTGACGATCTTCTCGACCTGGGGGTCGACCTCGGGGAACTCGCGTTGGTAGATCGCGATCTGCTCATCGAGGTCCAGCTCCTGCGGGGAGTTGGACTGGCCGTCGCCTGCGCTCGTCATGGCACGAGTGTGCCATGGAACTCATTGGCCCTAAAGACTTCCGTTGTGTACTGTTCAACTTCGAACTTTACTGTTGAAGTCTTAGCATTCGAGGACTTCCGACCTAAGGGGTGAGTGTGACCACCGCGATGGGCGCCGCGCTGCGCCGGATCCAGCTGGGGAACGCGCTGAGCGCGTTCGGCAACGGCTTCACCGTGCCGTTCCTGTTCGTCTACGTGTCGCAGGTGCGCGGCCTGGGAGCGGGGACCGCGGGTGTCGTGCTGTCGGCGTTCGCCGTGTCGGCACTGGCCGTGCTGCCGTTCACCGGGCGGGCGATCGACCGGAACGGCCCGCTGCCCGTACTGCTGGCCGGGGCGGTGGCGTCCGCGGTGGGTGCGCTGGGCTTCGGGCTGGCGGCGACCGCGCCCCTGGTGATCGCCGCCTCGGCGGTGATGGGGGCCGGCATCGCGGTGATGCAGCCCGCGCTGGCCACGCTCATCGTGTGGTGCTCGACCCCCGCGACGCGCTCCCGGGCCTTCGCGACGCAGTTCTTCCTGAACAACCTGGGGCTCGGTATCGGCGGACTGCTCGGCGGCCTGCTGGCCGACACCGCGCGGCCGGGCTCGTTCACGCTGCTGTTCTCCGTCGAGGCCGCGATGTTCGTGGTGCTGGCCGCGGTGGCGGCCTCCGTACGCCTGCCGAGGACGGCCCGGATGGAGCCGGCACCCTCGGAGCACGCGGCGGGCGGGTTGCGCGCGCTGCTCGGGCACCGGGCGATGGTCCAGCTGTGCGTGCTCGGCGGTGTGCTGTTCTTCGCCTGCTACGGGCAGTTCGAGTCGGGGCTCGCGGCGTACGCGGTCGAGGTGACCAAGGTGTCGACGTCGACGCTGGGCATCGCGCTGGCGGCGAACACCGCGGCCATCGTGGTCGCGCAGTTCCTCGTCCTGCGGCCGGTGGAGCGGCGGCGCCGCAGCCGGGTCATCGCGGCAGTGGGTGTGCTGTGGGCCGCGGCCTGGCTGGTCGCGGGGGTGTCCGGGCTCATGGGCGGCGCGCACGGGATCGCGACGGCGATGCTCGTCTCCACATACGCGCTCTTCGGGCTCGGCGAGGCGATGCTCTCGCCGACGCTCGCACCGCTGGTGGCGGACCTGGCCCCGCAGGGCATGGTCGGCCGGTACAACTCGGCCTTCGCGCTGGTGAAGCAGCTCGCGATGGCCGTGGGGCCCGCGGTGGGCGGGCTGATGGCGGGCGCCGGGATGTACCCGGAGTACATCCTGATGCTGGTCGTCTGCTCGCTCGGCATCACCGCGCTGTCGCTGCGCCTGGGCCGCCGGCTGACGGTCCACCAGGACGCGCCGCTGAGCGAGCCCGTGCTGGCGGCATAGCCCGGTACACAGGCTTCAGCCCGGGAGCGCGAACTCGCACCACACGGCCTTGCCGCCGCCCGGGGTGCGCCGGGAACCCCAGGCGGAGGCGATCGTGGCGATGATCGAGATGCCGCGGCCGGCCTCGTCGACGGGTTCGGCGCGGCGGCGCCGCGGCAGGTGGTCGTCGCCGTCGGTGACCTCGATGATCAGCCGGCGGTCGGTGCGGCGCAGCCGCAGCCGCATGGGCGGCACCCCGTGCTGCAGGGAGTTGGCCACCAGTTCGCTCGCGGCGAGGACGCCGAGGTCGACGAGTTCGACGGGGAAGCGCCACGAGGTCAGGACGCCCTGCGCGAAGGCGCGGGCGCGCGGGGCCGCCTCGATGCCGCCGAGCAGTTCCAGCGAGGCGTTGCGGAAGAGCTCGGAGTCGGTGCCCTCGCGCTGCGGGTACTGCATGACGAGCACGGCCACGTCGTCCGCGTGCTCGGAGGTGACGCCGAGCGCGCGCAGCAGTCGGTCGCAGATGACCTGCGGGCTGCCGGTGGCGCCGGCGAGGGTGTTCATGAGGGCGGAGACGCCCTCGTCGATGTCCTCGCCGCGGCGTTCGATGAGGCCGTCGGTGTACAGGACGGCGGTGGCGCCCGGGCCCAGGGGCACCGTGCCCGAGGTGTGGACCCAGCCGCCCGTGCCGAGCGGCGGCCCGGTGGGCTCGTCGGCGCGGTGCACGGTGCCGTCGGCGTCGCGGACGACGATCGGCAGGTGGCCGGCGGACGCGTAGGCCAGCCGGCTCTCGCTCGGGTCGTGGACGGCGTAGACGCAGGTGGCGATCTGGGTGGCGTCGATCTCGGCGGCGAGGCCGTCGAGGAGCTGGATCACCTCGTGCGGGGGCAGGTCCAACCGGGCGTAGGCGCGAACGGCGGTGCGCAGCTGGCCCATGACGGCGGCGGCGCGGACGCCGCGGCCCATGACGTCGCCGATGACCAGCGCGGTGCGGCCGGCGCCGAGGGTGATGACGTCGTACCAGTCGCCGCCGACGGCGGCGTCGGTGCCGCCGGGCTGGTAGGTCGCGGCGACGCGGAGGTCGTCGGGCTGTTCGAGCTCCTGGGGGAGCAGGCTGCGCTGGAGGGTGACGGCGGTCGCGTGCAGGCGGCGTTCGCTCTCGCGCAGCCGCTCGGCGGCCTGCACCTGGTCGGTGACATCGGTGGCGAAAACCAGGACGCCGCCGGTGTCGCCGCCGTCCTTCACCGGAACGGGGCTGCACGTGATCGTGAAGTAGCCCTGCCGGGTGGCGGTGGCGACCTTGCGGGCCTTCACGGTGCGGGGCTTGCCGCTGCGGAAGACCTGGTCCATCAGGGGGAGCAGGCCGAGTTCCGCCAGTTCGGGCAGGGCGTCGCGGGCGGGTTCGCCGGGGGTGCGGGTGCCGAAGACCTCCGTGTACGCCTGGTTGACGTAGCCGAGGCGGTGGGCGGAGCCGTGGGTGACCGCGATGAGTGCGGGGAGGCGGGCCAGCACCTCCCGTACCGGGAGCGCGTCGAGGGTGTGCGCCGGCGCGTCGGCGTGGTCGCCTGCCTGGCCGCGCGCCGCGGGGACCGCCCCGCCGGAGGACGGTTCGGTGCTCGCGGCCGCCGCCTGGGCATTGCGACGTTGTGTTCCGGGGAGCCGGGCGCTCCAGCGCGTGAGGTTCAAACGTCCGATTCCTCGTATTTGTCACTCTTTGCAGGTGCTGACGCACGCTTGGTCACAGGGTCCAGTGTGGCCGACCCGCCGCTCCGGGGGAATCGGCGACCGCATCCGCACTGGTCGGTCAGGGCGCGTCGGGCTTGCGGCCGGCGCCCGCCGCGAGCTCGAACTCCGCACGCGGGTTCTCCAGGGAGCCGAGAGAGATGATCTCCCGTTTGAAGAGCCCGGACAGGATCCACTCGGCCAGGATGCGCGCCTTGCGGTTGACGGTGGGCATCCGGCTGAGGTGGTACGCGCGGTGCATGAACCAGGCAGGGTAGCCCGTGAGTTTGCGGCCGTAGACCTGTGCCACGCCCTTGTGGAGTCCGAGGGACGCGACCGAGCCCGCGTAGGCGTGACGGTAGTCGCTCAGGGGCTCGCCGCGCAGGCTCGCGACGATGTTGTCGGCCAGGACGCGGGCCTGGCGCACGGCGTGCTGGGCATTGGGGGCGCACACCGCGCCGGGATCGCCGGAGGCGAGATCCGGCACCGCGGCGGCGTCGCCCGCGGCCCACACATTCTCGGTGCCGTCGACGCGCAGCGTGGCGGCGCACCGGACGCGCCCGCGGTCGCCCAGCGGCAGGCCGGTGCGGGACAGCACCGGGTGCGGCTTGACGCCGGCCGTCCACACGACGGTGCGGGCGGGCAGCCGCGAGCCGTCGTCCAGGACGACCACGCGCTTCTCGCAGGACTCCAGCCGGGTGTTCAGCCGGACATCGATGTTGCGGCCGCGCAGCTCGCGGACGGCGTAGGTGCCCATCTCCTCGCCGACCTCGGGCAGGATCCGGCCGGTGGCCTCGACCAGGACCCATTTCAGGTCGTCGGCCTCGACGTTGTGGTAGTAGCGCACGGCGTGGCGGGCCATGTCCTCCAGCTCGGCCAGCGCCTCCACGCCCGCGTAGCCGCCGCCGACGAAGACGAAGGTCAGCGCGGCGTCGCGGACCTCCACGTCCCGGGTGGAGGAGGCGATGTCCAGCTGCTCCAGGACGTGGTTGCGCAGGCCGATGGCCTCCTCGACGGTCTTGAAGCCGATGCCGTGCTCGGCGAGGCCGGGGATGGGCAGCGTCCGGGAGACCGAGCCGGGGGCGAGGACGAGGTGGTCGTACGGCAGCGGGAGCTCGCCGGAACCGTCCTCCTCGGTGGCGAGGGTGGACAGCGTGGCGATCCGCCGCACGGGGTCGATCCGCCGGGCCTCGCCGATGACCAGCGCGCAGCGGTCGAGGACACGGCGCAGCGGGACCACGACGTGCCGCGGGGAGATGGAGCCGGCGGCCGCTTCCGGGAGAAAGGGCTGGTAGGTCATGTACGGCTGCGGTTCGACGACGACGATCTCCGCCTCGTCGCGCCTCAGCCTCCGCTGCAGGCGCAGGGCGGTGTACATGCCGACGTATCCGCCGCCGACCACCAGGACGCGCGGGATCCGGGGCTCGCGGCCCGCGCCGGACGGCTCCTCGAGTGCTGCCATCGTTCCATGAGGCAATGAGCGCTCGGGGTTTGTCCACAGGGCGTACGGCAATGAATGGCTGAATCCTGTTGCCCGGCAGGTCACGGGCAGGTTCACGGCCCCTGTGACGTGCATGTGCGTGGCCGGCGAGGCCCGGGTACTCCGATCGTGGGCAGGTTGCCCCTTCTCTCTTGACCTGCCCTCAACTATGTTCGTATCCCGTCGGGATGTCCGAGTGGCGAGTCGCCGCAGCGGCCCGGCGATCTTGGGGTGGGGAGTCTCCGGGGGGAGACGCGATTTCCGGGGGATACACATATGCATATTCAGGACCCTCGTTGGGCATCCGTGGCCTCGCCCGCTTCGGTGGTCACCGCGGTCGATCCCGCAGGTCACCACGGAGGAGGGGGCGGCAGCCGCACGTCCCCGCTGCGGGTCGACGCGCAGCGGAACCTGGAGCACGTGCTGCGGGCCGCGCGCGAGGTGTTCGGCGAACTCGGCTACGGCGCGCCCATGGAGGACGTGGCGCGCCGGGCCCGGGTGGGCGTCGGCACGGTCTACCGGCGGTTCCCGAGCAAGGACGTGCTGGTCCGGCGGATCGCCGAGGAGGAGACCGCGCGGCTGACCGAGCAGGCACGGGCCGCGCTCGGTCAGGAGGACGAGGCCTGGTCGGCGCTGTCCCGGTTCCTGCGCACGTCCGTCGCCTCGGGCGCGGGACGGCTGCTGCCGCCGCAGGTGCTTCAGGTGCAGCCGGCCGGGGCTCCCGGGCAGGGCGCCGAGGAGACGCGGGTGCCGCAGCAGCGCGGCGCGGCGGAGGACGCCGTGGCCGGTGCCGGGGTCGAGGCCCTGCTGGAGGTCGTCGGCCAGCTGGTGGAACGGGCGCGTACGGCCGGTGAGCTGCGGGCGGACATATCCGTGGCCGATGTGCTGCTGGTGATCGCCACCGCGGCGCCCTCGCTGCCCGACGCGGCCCACCAGGCGGCCGCCTCCGCGCGGCTGCTGGACATCCTGCTGGACGGGCTGCGTTCCCGTCCGGGTGCGTGACGCTGCCCCGTCCGGGTGATGGTGTGCGGTCCGGGGAGTGAAAACTCCCCGGACGGGTGGTTCTGATGTTTGACCGGTCGCCGGAAGCGACGGGTGTGCCACTCTTACGCCCGTGGATGAAGGAAACGGGGAGCCGGAGCCCGCCCCGGAGGCGGGATCGGAGTCCGGCGAGGAGCAGTCCCCCGGCCGTGTGCCGGGCCAGCGGGAGCCGCTGGCCGGCCGCCGTGAGGCCCCCGTCCCGGGCAGCCGGGCACCCGACGACCGGGTGCCGGACGACCCGCCGACCGTGGAGATGCCCACCCCGCGGGCGAAGGAGCCCGGTCCGGCGGACGCCGCCGCCGCGGACTCGCCCGTGTCCGACGCCGATCTCGTCGCGCGGGTGCGCGGCGGGGACGACAGCGCGTACGAGGAGCTGTACCGCCGCCACGCCGCCGCCGTACGCCGCTACGCGCGCGGCTGCTGCCGCGACACGCACACCGCCGAGGACCTCACCGGCGAGGTCTTCGCCCGCACCCTCCAGGCGATCCGCGGCGGCAGCGGCCCCGACGCGGCTGTCCGCGCCTATCTGCTGACCACCGTGCGCCGCGTCGCCGCGTCCTGGACGGGCAGCGCCAGGCGCGAGCAACTGGTCGACGACTTCGCGGTGTTCGCGGTGTCGGCCGCCGGGTCCGGCACAACGGGCGACACCACGGACCTCGGCGCGGACGTACGCGCCATGCAGGTCGCCGAACGGTCGCTGGCCATGCAGGCGTTCCGCACGCTGCCCGAACGCTGGCAGGCGGTGCTCTGGCACACCGCGGTCGAGGAGGAGTCGCCCAGCCAGGTCGCGCCCCTGCTCGGACTCACCGCGAACGCGACGGCGGTGCTGGCCCACCGGGCGCGCGAAGGGCTGCGCCAGGCGTATCTCCAGGCTCACGTCTCCGCGTCGCTCACCGCCGAGGGCTCCTGCGCCCAGTACGCCGACCGGCTGGGCGCCCACGCCCGCGGCGGCCTGCGGATGCGGGCCGACCGGGAACTGCGCAAGCATCTGGAGGAGTGCGCCAAGTGCCGCCTCGCGGCAGCCGAGTTGGCGGACGTGAACGCGGCGCTCAAGGGCCTGCTGCCCGTGGCGGTCATCGGGTGGTTCGCCGCCTCGTACGCCGTCAAGGCGGCCGGTGCCGCCGCCGTGGGAGCCGCGGTGGGCGCGGGAGCGGGCGCGGCGGCCGCGGGTGCGGGTGCCGCAGGCGGCGCCGGCGCGGGAGCCGGTGGTGCCGCGGCGGCCGAGGGAGCCAGTCTTCCGCTGAAGATCGCCGTCGCCACGGGTGTGGTCGTCGCCGCGGCCGGGGTGGCCGTCGCGATCGCCCTGTCCGGCACCGACACGCAGCCGAAGCCGCAGGCGCACCGGCAACCGGCGGCCGCCCCGGTGGTGCCACTGCCCACGCCGAGCCCCACCCCCTCGAAGGCGTCGCCGCCCCCGGCCTCGCGGCCGCCGCGCGCGCAGGCTCCGCTCCCCACCCCGAAGCCGGCCGTCCGGCCGAGCGTCACCCCCGAGGTGACCCCCACACCCACACCCACCCCGGCGCCGACCGTGGAGCCCACGCCGACACCGACACCGACACCGACGCCCCCGCAGACACCGACACCCACCCCGACCCCCGCCCCGAGCACCACGAAGCCGGCCCCGCCGCCGGAGCCCCGGCTCTTCCCGCTCAACCGGCTGGGCTACGGCGCCCCGGGCGCGTCGGACCGGCCCGTGATCCGCCTCGGCGACTGGATGTGGCAGCGCTGGCGCCTCGGCATCGACGGCACCTCGTACGCGGGCGGCGTCACCGTCGCCGCCCCGTCCTCGGTCACGATCCTGCTCAACCGCCCCTGCACCTCCTACGACGCGGTCGCCGGCATCGACGACCTCGCCCTGGGCCTCGGCGCCGCGCGTTTCTCCGTCTACGGCGACGACACACGGCTCTGGCGCTCCCAGGTGATCCACGGCGGTGACCCGGGCGTGCCCGTCCATGTGCCGATCGCGGGCTACAAGACGATCCGCCTGGTCGTCGAACCGTCCCGCCGCCTGCACCTGGCGAACGTCGCCGACTGGGCGGACGCGCGGCTCAGCTGCGGCTAGGAGGCCGGAACCTCGCAGGCGCCGTCGGCACACGCGGCGGCGTCGTCCGCGACGGGGGCGGTGCCCGTCTCCTGCGCCACCTGCTCCAGGACGCGCAGGAACGTGGAGGTCTCCTGGCCGCCCTGGACGGCCCACTTGCCCTCGAAGACGAACGTGGGCACGGCGTTCACACCGATCGTGCGGGCCTCGTCGATCTCGGCGAGCACCTCCTCGCGGCCTTCGTCGCCCGCGAGGAACGCGGCCGCCCGGTCGCGGTCGAGCCCGGCCTCCGCGGCCAGCGACGCCAGCGTCTCGCGGTCGCCGACGTCGGCGCCCTCGGCGAAGTGCGCGACGAGCAGCCGGTCCTTGAGCGCGGCCTGCACCGCCGGGCCGTAGACGGTGAGGGCGTGCCACAGCAGGCGGTGGCCGAGGAGCGTGTTGTTCTCGATGGCGCGGTCGAAGTCGAACGCCAGGCCCTCGGCGCGGCCGAGCTCCTCCAACCGGGCGTCCATCGCGGTCGCCTGCGGGCCGAAGCGCGCGCTCAGGTACTCGCGGTGCGGCTCGGGGGTCCCGGACTTCTCCGGCGACAGCTGGAACGGCCGGTAGACCACCTCGACCTGAGCGGCCTGCGGGAACGCGGCCAGCGCACGCTCGAAACGGCGCTTGCCCACATAGCACCAGGGGCAGGCGATGTCGCTGTAGATCTCGACCTTCATGCGCACTCCATCATCGGTTGAAAGCTCAAAGATGCAACGCGCCGGCCACCCCCGGCAATCCCGCCCGCTAGGCGGCGATCGCCTCGTTCATCACGTCGTACGCCCCCATGCCGCCCAGCTCGTGCCCCCGGGCGCGGGTCGTCTCGTAGACGGTGCCGCCCAGCGCCGCGCGGGCCGCGGCCTCGACGGCACGGACGCCCTCCGCCTCCGGGACCGGACGCGGCAGCCCGTTCCGTAGTCCGTCCGCCGCACCGTGCAGCAGGGCGGCACGGACCGGGTCGCCGAGGGCGACGAGCACCTCGGCGCCGTACTCGACCACAGCCGCCAGCCGGATCTCCGCGCAGTACCCGCCGACCCCGGCACGGACCGCTGTCGCCAGCCCCGCCAGGGCCCCGGCGGGATCGCCTTCGGCGGCCAGGACCCGGGCGGCCAGGCTCTCGCAGAGCAGCTCGAAGTCCGGTGGCGGCGTGCCCATGCTGCCCTCGCCCCGGGCCAGCTCGCTCAGCTCCCGGGCACGCACGACCTCGTCGCGCCGCAGCGCGATCTGCGCCAGCAGCACCCTGATGTACGCGCGGGCGTCCCACACCCCGTACTGCTCGGCCTCCTCGGCCGCCTGGAGCAGCAGCTTCTCGGCCCGCTCGTCGTCCCCTGAGCGGTACGCCAGCTCGCCCATCCGGGACCGGACGAAGATGCCCTCCACATGCGCGCCCAGTTCCG
The DNA here is from genome assembly GCF_044751205.1 of Streptomyces sp. NPDC088732. Taxonomy (NCBI): domain Bacteria; kingdom Bacillati; phylum Actinomycetota; class Actinomycetes; order Kitasatosporales; family Streptomycetaceae; genus Streptomyces; species Streptomyces sp. NPDC088732. The sequence continues at coordinate 309,183 of NZ_JBIVLI010000009.1, read as the reverse complement.
AGCCGTACCGCAGCGCCTCCTCCAGGTCCGCCTGCGCGGCCGGGTAGTCGCCGTAGGCCAGGGCCATCTCGGCACCGGCCTCGCACACCTGGGCGCGCATCCAGCGGTCGCCGATCCGCTCGCTGAGCTCCAGCAGTTCCGGCCAGTCCTCGTCGGCGTGGGCGAGGCCCCCCGGCAGGTCGATGGTGATGTGCGTACGGAACATCAGCGCTGCCGCCAGCTCCCAGTCGCCGCCGAACCGGCGGCAGCAGGCGACCATCGCGTCCGCGTGCTCCTTGATCCTGTCGTGGCGGCCCATGATGTAGTCGGCGAACGGCCACAGCATGCCGGGGAAACGCGCCGACTGCGGGCTCGGCTCCTCGTAGGCGGCGACGACGCGACGCGCCAGCTCCAGCATCGCCGGGCCCTGGATCACCTCGCGTGCCACCGTGTCGCTGACGACGAACAGGTGCAGCAGCCGCAGATTCATCCGCGGCCAGAAGCCGGGGGCGTCGCGGTCCTCGGGGAGATCGGTGGCCTCCATCAGCCGCTCGATCCACGTCGTCGCCTCGTCGCGGTAGTTGCGCAGCCACCAGAACCAGCCCATGTTCAGCACGAGCGCGATCGCGTCCTCGTGACCGCCCGCCACGATGGTGCGGTCCAGCGCGGCACGGACGTTGTCGAGGTCCGCCTCCACCCGCGCGGCCCACACCAACTGCTCAGGGCCGCGCATGCCGAGGTCCGCGGCACCGGTGAACTCCAGCCAGTACGCGGTGTGCCGCGCCGCGGCCGCCGCCCGGTCACCGGGGTCCGCGGCGGCGCGCTCGGCGGCGTACTCGTGGATCGTCTCCAGGAGCCGGTAGCGCACCTCGTCCACGCCGTGCTCGACCACGATCAGGGACTTGTCGGCCAGCTGCCCGATCAGCTCCAGCGCGTCCTCGCCGCACACCGCCTCGGCCGCCGGCAGAGTGCAGCCGCCCGCGAAGACGCTGAGGCGGCGCAGCGCGGTCCGTTCCGGTCCGCTGAGCAGGTCCCAGCTCCAGTCGACGACCGCCCGCAGCGTCTGCTGGCGCGGCAGCGCGGTACGGCTGCCGCCGGTCAGCAGCCGGAAGCGGTCGTCGAGCCGGTCGGCGATCTGACGCGTCGACAGCACTCGCAGCCGCGCCGCCGCCAGCTCGATCGCCAGCGGCAGGCCGTCCAGGCGGCGGCAGATCTCGTCCACGGCCTCCGTGTGGTCCCGGGAGGCGTCGAACCCGGGACGCACCGCGGCCGCGCGCTCCACGAACAACCGGCGCGCGGTCGGCAGCGGCAGCGGCTCCAGCGGACGCAGCGCCTCGCCCGGCAGCCCCAGCGGCTCCCGGCTGGTGGCCAGCACCGTCACCCCCGGGCACGCGGCCAGCAGCCGGTCGGTGAGCGCGGCGGCGGCCTCCACAACGTGCTCGCAGTTGTCCAGGACCAGCAGGAGGCGGCGCTGCGCGCAGAACTCCAGCAGCCGCGCCGTCGGATCCGCGTCGGGCACACCGCGCACCTCCCGGGCCGCCGCCAGCACCGCCGTGTCACGGCGCCCGACCGCGCTCAGCACCGCGTCCGGCACGGCCTCCGGATGCTCCAGCGGTGCGAGCTCCGCCAGCCACACACCGTCCGGATAGGCCCCGGACGCCTCCACGGCCTGCGCGGCCTCCTGCGACAGCCGCGTCTTGCCCGCACCGCCCGGGCCCGTCAGCGTCACCAGGCGCCGCCGGCCCTCCACCAGACTCCTGCGGAGCGCGACGAGTTCGGTCTCCCGGCCCACGAAACTGGTCAGCCGGGCCCGCAGGTTCCCCGCGCGGGGCGCGGGCGGCGCCGGTGCGGGCTCGGCCCTCTCCGCGGACAGCAACTCGGCGTGCAGCGACCGCAGTTCCGGGCCCGGGTCGGTACCGAGACGCTCGGCGAGCGTGCGCCGGGACTCCTCGTACGCCCCCAGCGCGTCCGCCGGACGGCCCGTCGCGCGCAGCGCGCGGATCCACTGCGCCCGGAACGGCTCGTGCAGCGGATGCTCCGCCACCAGCCCCCGCACCTGCGGCAGCACCTCCGCCGCGCGGCCCAGCGCCAGCAACGCCTCGATGCGGTGGTGCGTCGCGGTCAGCCGCAACGCCCCCAGCCGGGCCGCGGCCGCGCCCCGGTCCGGCAGATCCGCCAGCGCCGGACCCCGCCACAGCGCGAGCGCCCGGCCCAGGACGTCCGCGGCGCCCTCGGCATCGCCGGCCTCCAGCGCGGCAGCACCCTCACGCGCCAGACGCTCGAACACGTTCAGGTCCACGTCCTCCGGGGACGCCACCACCAGGCGGTATCCACCCGGGCCCGACGTGACCGTCTCCTTGCCGTCCCCGCTGTCCGCGAGGGCGCGGCGCAGACGCGACACCAGCGCCTGCAGGGCGCCCGCGGCATCCTGCGGGGGGTCGTCGCCCTCCCCGCCCCACACCTCCGCGATCAGCGCCTCCGGCGACACCGGGTGCGGGGCGCGCAGCGCCAGAGCGGCCAGCAGGGCGCGCAGGCGCTTCCCACTGCCCAGGGGGACGGGCGCATCAGTGAGGCTGCGCACCTCTGTAGCGCCGAGTATCAGGTACCGCACGTGGCCATTCTCCCGATCCCCCGGGCCTTTGGCTCCGCCGTTTCCCGGGTGTCCTCCCCGCCCGCCCGCCCGTGTGCCCGGCAAGGTCTGGGCGCCCCGACGCAAGTCGTTGGGGGGCCGGGTGCGGGCCCTCCGGGGCTGCCATTCTGGACAGCACATTTAGGTGCCTCAGGTACTCGGATTGATCGCTCCGGGTTGTGCACCCAAATATGCTCCAGTGTCCAGAACGCCACCCCTCCGACCCCGCCCCCTCAGGTCTCGTCAAGCGCCTGATCCCCGGAGGGTGGGCGAGGAGGCGGTCCGGGGTCACCGCAAGTGCCTCACCGAACCCCCACCGGCCGTCAGTCGCCCCAACGACCTCGGGAGGGGGTGCGCCGGGGTCCGCCCGCTGGGGGCACCTCCCAGCGGTAGCTGGGGGAGGGACGAGCGGCGACCGCGGTACACGAATTGCAGGGGTAACCCGCGAGCGCCGTGGGGGTCCCCCCGGCCGAAGGTTGGGGGAGGACTCCGGAGCGGCGCCGACCCCACAACGAACAGAGCGCGAGGCCCGCACTTACCGCGCCGGGCGCACGGGCGGGAGGGCGGGGAAAAAACCTGACCGGACCGGACGCGAAGCGTCAGGGGCGGCGACGCGGGTCGGGGTCGTCGTCCTCCCGAGGACCCAGCAGCTCGTCCGCCAACGTCGGCAAATCGTCCAGCGGCGTCTCCTCCGCCCACGAAGGCCTCGGCCGCCTCGGCTTCGCCTCCGCCCCCGCCTCGGGCACCGCAGGCAGCTCGCGCGTCCGCTCGTTCCCGTCGTCCTCCGGACGGAAGAAGTCGGAGGGCACGCGCGCGTCCGGCCGGACGGGCGGGATGACCGCCGTCTCGTCGTCCGCGCGGACGGGCCGCAGCACGGCGGTCTCCGCGACATCCGGCTCGGCGGGAACGGCCCGCAGCACGGCAGTCTCCGTGGCGTCCGGCGCAGCCGGTACCGCCGGCAGAACGGCCGTCTCGTCATCGGCCGCCCGCGCCTCAGAAGCAGCAGGCGCGGCAGGCGCAGCAGGCCCGGCAGGCGCGTTCGGTCCCGCCGGCGCAGCCGGCCGCGGCGTCGGGGTCTCGACCGTCACCGTCGTGTCCTCGGCGGCGAGCCGCGCCTCCTCCGCCCGCAGCAGGGCCTCCTCGGCCTTCCGCTGGCGCTCGAGGCGGCGTTCCTCCGCCTCGGCACGCAGGCGTGCCTCCTCGTCGGCCTGGCGGCGCAGGCGTTCCTGTTCCTCGCGGCGGATGCGCTCCTCGGCCTCGCGGCGGACCCGCTCCTCCTCTGCGAGGCGGCGGGCCTCCTCCGCGCGGTGGCGCGCCTCTTCCGCGGCGGCCTCCTCGGCGGCGCGGCGGGCGGCCTCCTCGTCGAGGCGGCGGCGCTCCTCCTCTTCCTGGCGGAGCTTCTCCAGCTGGGCCTGGCGTTCGCGTTCGAGCCGCTCTTCCTCGGCCTTGCGGGCGGCCTCCTCCTCGGCGAGGCGGCGGGCTTCCTCCTCGGCGGCGCGGCGGGCCTCCTCGCGGGCCTCGATCTCCTTCTCCGACAGGGGGAGGATCTCGTCGAGCCGGTGACGGATCACCGTGGTGACCGCCTCGGGCTCCTGCGCGGCGTCGATCACGAGGTAGCGGGCCGGGTCGGCGGCGGCGAGCGTGAGGAATCCCGCGCGGACGCGCGCGTGGAACTCGGCGGGCTCGGACTCCAGCCGGTCGGGGGCCTCGGTGAAGCGCTCGCGGGCGGCTTCCGGGGAGACGTCGAGCAGCACGGTGAGGTGCGGGACGAGGCCGTCGGTGGCCCAGCGGGAGATGCGGGCGATCTCGGTCGGGGCCAGGTCGCGTCCGGCGCCCTGGTAGGCGACGGAGGAGTCGATGTAGCGGTCGGAGAGGACGACGGCGCCGCGCTCCAGGGCGGGGCGTACGACGGTGTCGACGTGCTCGGCCCGGTCGGCGGCGTAGAGCAGGGCCTCGGCGCGGTGCGACAGGCCGGCGCTGGAGACGTCCAGCAGGATGGACCGCAGGCGCTTGCCGACGGCCGTGGCGCCCGGCTCGCGGGTGACGACGACCTCGTGGCCCTTGGCGCGGATCCAGTCGGCGAGCGCCTCGACCTGGGTGGACTTGCCGGCCCCGTCGCCGCCTTCGACGGCGATGAAGAAGCCGGCGGGCGCGGGCGCCTGGGCGGGGTCGCCGCCGCGCAACGCCTCGCGGAGGTCGCGGCGCAGGGGGACGCCCTGGCGGTCGTCGGCCTTGCCGAGGACGAGGGCCGCGACGGGCAGCAGCAGTGCGCCGACGAGCATCAGCGTGTAGGCGGCGCCGCCGTGGTCGAAGGTGAAGTGGCCGTTCTCGACGCGGTGCGGGCCGATGCCGGCGGCGAGCAGGGGCGCGGCGACGACGCCGAGGGCCATGAGGAGCCGGGTGACGGCGTGGAGGTGGTCGGTGGCCCGGCCGCGCCGGGACTCCTCGCTCTCCTGGTCGATGAGGGTGTGGCCGGTGTTGGCGACGACGCCGGCCGCGACGCCGGCGAGCAGGGCCAGCAGCAGCACGGTGGTGGCGTCCGGGACGATGCCGGCGAGCAGCAGCGCGAGGCCCGTGACGGCGACGGAGATCGCCAGCAGGCGGCGCCGGGACAGGCCGGGCAGGATGCGCGGGGCGAGGCGGATGCCGATCACCGGGCCGGCGGTGAGCGCGAGCACGAGCAGGCCGTAGCCGACCGGGCCGCCGCCGAGGTCGGAGGCGTGCAGGACGGCGAGGCCGACGGAGGCCGCGACGGCCCCGGCGACGGTGGCGGTGCCGAGGACCAGCACCGGGATGGACCCGGTGCGCCCGCGGTCCGCCAGCCGCAGCCCCTGCAGCGGGGAGTGGAGCGGGGCGGACTGGCCGCCGGGCAGCTCCAGGAAGTACAGGACGGCGAGGGACGCGGCGAACAGCCCGGCGGCGACGTACGAGCCGAGGGCGACCTGGTGGAGGGAGAACCAGTCGACGCCGACCGCGATGAGGTTGCCGATCAGGGTGATGACAACGAGGGCCGCGGCGGCCAGCGGGAAGGCGACGAAGCCGGTCCGCAGGTCGAGCCGGCGCAGCGCGTCGAGGTGGTCGGGCAGCGGCCGTACCGTTCCTGCGCCCGGCGCCGGGGCGGGCAGCAGCGCGGGGGCGGCGCCGTCCTTGGCGACCGTCCACAGGCGTTCGGCGACACCGGTGACGAAGACGGTCACGAGCAGCCAGGCGCCGGCGTCGTCGGGCACCCAGGTGATCCACAGCGGGGCCACGATGAGGAGGGCGACCCGCAGGACGTCCGAGCCGATCATGGTCCAGCGCCGGTCGAGCGGTCCCTGCGGCCCGGTGAGGGCGCCCAGCGGGCCCAGCAGGGCCGCGCCGAACAGCAGCGTGGCGAGCAGCCGGGCGCCGAAGACCGCCGCGACGGCGAAGGCCGCACCGCGGTAGCCGTCGCCGAAGGTCTGGGTGGCGACGGCGGCCTGCACCGTCAGCACCACCAGCACCAGCAGGGCGAGGCGGTCGGCGACGGCACCCGTCAGCTGGGCACCCCACAGCTTGCGCAGCGGCGGGATCTTCAGCAGCGCCCCGACCGCGCGTTCCCGCGAGTCGGCGGCGAGGTCGTCGGCGAACGTGTCCGTCGGCAGCTCGGATCGCGTCATCTGGCCAGCCTATCGGCAGCGGCCGCACGCGTGACGGGCGCCCGTCACGACCGTTGAAAGGCCGTGACAACCGGCGGCGGGCCGGATTCCGCCGCCGCCGGTTCCCCGGGGGCTATTCCGCGGTCTTCTTCGCCGCGGCCGTCGTCTTCTTGGCGGCGGTCTTCTTGGCCACCGTCTTCTTGGCCGCGGTCTTCTTGGCGGCCGTCGCGGCCGTCGTCTTCTTCGCCGTCGTCGTCTTCTTCGCCGCGGTGGTCTTCTTCGCGGGCGCCTTCTTCGCCGTCTTCTTGGCGGGGCCCTTGGCCCGCTTCTCGGCGAGCAGCTCGTAGCCGCGCTCGGGCGTGATCGTCTCGACGTCGTCGTCACGGCGCAGCGTGGCGTTGGTCTCGCCGTCGGTGACGTACGGGCCGAAGCGGCCGTCCTTGACAACGACGGGGCGCTCGCTGACCGGGTCGGTGCCCAGTTCCTTCAGGGGGGGCTTGGCGGCGGCGCGGCCGCGCACCTTGGGCTGGGCGTAGATCGCGAGGGCCTGGTCGAGGGTGATCGTGAAGAGCTGGTCCTCGGTCTCCAGGGAGCGCGAGTCGGTGCCCTTCTTCAGATACGGGCCGTAGCGGCCGTTCTGTGCGGTGATCTCGACGCCTTCGGCGTCGGCGCCCACGACGCGCGGCAGCGACATCAGCTTCAGCGCGTCCTGGAGCGTCACCGTGTCGAGGGACATCGACTTGAAGAGGGAGGCGGTGCGCGGCTTGACCGCGTTCTTGCCGGTCTTCGGGGTGCCCTCGGGAAGGATCTCGGTGACGTACGGGCCGTAGCGGCCGTCCTTGGCGACGATCTGGCGGCCGGTCTCCGGGTCGGCGCCCAGCTCGAAGTCGCCGCTGGGCTTGGCCAGCAGTTCCTCGGCGAGCTCGACGGTCAGCTCGTCCGGCGGCATGTCGTCGGGGACGTCGGCGCGCTGCCCGGTCTCGCCCTCGACCTCGCCGGCCTTCTCCACGTACGGGCCGTAGCGGCCGACGCGCAGCACGATGCCGTTGCCGACCGGGAAGGAGGAGACCTCGCGGGCGTCGATGGCGCCGAGGTCCTCGACGAGTTCCTTGAGGCCGCCGAGGTGGTCGCCGTCCCCGTTGCCGGCGTCGGCGGCGCCGCCGACGGCCTCGGGGCCGTCGCCCTCGCCGAAGTAGAAGCGGCGCAGCCACGGCACGGCCTGGGCCTCGCCGCGGGCGATGCGGTCGAGGTCGTCCTCCATGCGGGCGGTGAAGTCGTAGTCGACCAGCCGGCCGAAGTGCTTCTCCAGCAGGCCGACGACGGCGAACGAGAGGAAGGACGGCACCAGGGCGGTGCCCTTCTTGAACACGTAGCCGCGGTCGAGGATGGTGCCGATGATCGAGGCGTAGGTCGACGGACGGCCGATCTCGCGCTCTTCCAGCTCCTTGACCAGCGAGGCCTCGGTGTAGCGGGCCGGGGGCTTGGTGGCGTGGCCGTCGGCGGTGATGTCCCGCGCGGTGAGGGCGTCGCCCTGGGCGACGGCGGGCAGCCGGCGCTCGCTGCTGTCGAGCTCGGCGTTCGGGTCGTCGGCGCCCTCGACGTAGGCCTTCATGAAGCCGTGGAAGGTGATGATCTTGCCGGACGCGGAGAACTCGGCGTCGCGGCCGTCGGAGGAACGGCCGCCGACCTTGACGGTCACGGACTGGCCGACCGCGTCCTTCATCTGGGAGGCGACGGTGCGCATCCAGATGAGCTCGTACAGGCGATACTGGTCACCGGTCAGACCGGTCTCGGCCGGCGTGCGGAAACGATCACCCGAGGGGCGGATCGCCTCGTGCGCCTCCTGGGCGTTCTTGACCTTGCCCGCGTAGACGCGGGGCTTGTCCGGCAGGTAGTCCGCGCCGTACAGCTGGGTGACCTGGGCGCGGGCGGCCCTGATCGCGGTCTCCGACAGCGTGGTGGAGTCCGTACGCATGTAGGTGATGAAGCCGTTCTCGTACAGCTTCTGGGCGACCTGCATAGTGGCCTTGGCGCCGAAGCCGAGCTTGCGGCTGGCCTCCTGCTGCAGGGTCGTGGTGCGGAAGGGCGCGTACGGCGAGCGGCGGTACGGCTTGGACTCGACCGAGCGGACCGAGAAGGCCGCGCCCTCCAGGGCGGCGGCGAGCGCGCGGGCGGCGGCCTCGTCCAGGTGCAGGACGCCGGCGCCCTCGCGGAGCTGCCCGGTCGACCCGAAGTCGCGGCCCTGGGCGACGCGCTTGCCGTCGACGGAGCTGAGCTTGGCACCGAAGGCGCCGGGGTCGGTGGCGTCACCGGTCCGGCCGGTGGCGAAGGTGGCCGACAGGTCCCAGTACTCGGCGGAGCGGAAGGCGATGCGCTCGCGCTCGCGCTGGACGACGAGCCGGGTGGCCACGGACTGCACTCGGCCGGCCGACAGACGCGGCATGACCTTCTTCCACAGGACCGGCGAGACCTCGTAGCCGTAGAGGCGGTCGAGGATGCGGCGGGTCTCCTGGGCGTCGACGAGGGTCTGGTTCAGCTCGCGCGGGTTGCGGACGGCTTCCTGGATGGCGTCCTTGGTGATCTCGTGGAAGACCATCCGGCGGACCGGGACCTTGGGCTTGAGGACTTCCTGCAGGTGCCACGCGATGGCCTCGCCCTCGCGGTCCTCATCGGTGGCGAGCAGGAGTTCGTCGGACTCCTTCAGCAGGTCCTTGAGCTTCCTGACCTGGGCCTTCTTGTCGGCGTTGACAACGTAGATCGGCTGGAACTCGCTGTCGACGTTCACGCCGAGCCGCGCCCACGGCTGGCCCTTGTACTCCGCCGGCACTTCGGCGGCCCCGTTCGGGAGGTCGCGGATGTGCCCGACGCTGGCCTCGACGACATAGCCAGGGCCGAGGTAGCCCTTGATCGTCTTCGCCTTGGCCGGCGACTCGACGATGACGAGTCGGCGGCCGCCGCCCTCTGCGGTGTCGCGGGTCGGGGACAACTTCGCTCTTCTCTCCGGGTCGAAGGTGGTCTCGCTGCGGAGTGTGACCGTACATCCCGGTCCCGTGTCAAACGGGAAAAGTCCGCAACGCCACTCGAACGGTAACCCGACAAGCGTCCTGTCTGCCGCACGGACTGCCAGCCATGCCCGTTTTGTCCAGCTCAGAGGGTCAGGAACAGCCAGACCCCGACGAACAGCGAACCGATCGCGAAAAAACCGGCCACGGCCGTGCCCAGCGTGCCGGCTCCCGGCGTCACCGGCTCGTCGCGCACGGCGCGGGTGACCGTCCAGACCAGCAGGGCCGCGCCGAAGAGCGCGAACACCGCTCCGGCGAAGGCTCCCGGCACGGTTTCCATGTCCATGACTTCCCGCACCTCCTGTGTCCACCCGGTCGGGCGGACACCCGCCCCGACCCGGAGAATCGCACGCCCCGGGGTCCACCGGGCCAATCCGCGGTGAACTCACGGCCCGGCGAACTGGCCGGATCCTTTCGCTCCCGTCCGCCGCTCCGCGCTCCCCGCACGCTCCCCCGCACCCGCCGCACCCGCCCTGACGTTCTTGACGTGGCTGACAAGATGGCGGAAACACAGACCGTCTTCTCGTAGGGGGAGCCCGAAGATGTCCGACCCGAACAACCCGTACGGCCAGCCCAAGCAGGACGGTTACGGCTATCCGCAGCAGCCGCCGGCAGCCGGCCCCGGCCCCTACGGCCAGCAACCCGGGTACGGCTACCCGCAGCAGGGCGGCTACCAGCAGCCCGCCTACGGCTACCCGCAGCAGGGCGGTTACACCGGCGACCCCAACGCGCCCTACGGGTACGACCCGTACGGCCGCCCGCTGTCGGACAAGTCCAAGGTCGTCGCGGGGGTGCTGCAGTTGCTGCTCGGCGGCCTCGGCATCGGCCGCTTCTACGTGGGCGACGTCGGCATCGGCATAGCCCAGCTCCTCACCTGCGGCGGGTTCGGCATCTGGTCGCTGATCGACGGCATCCTCTACCTGACCAGCAACGACCGCACCGACTCGCAGGGCCGCCTGCTGCGCAGCTGAGGACGACGATGACCTCCATGACGTTGCACCGCCTCAAGGCCGTGGCCGGACGACCGGCCGCGGCCCCGCTGGCGTCGCTGGCCGCCGGCATCGCCGGCGCCGCGTACCTGTGGGGCACCGACCCCCACGAACACGGCCACTGGCTGCCCCGATGCCCCCTCAACTGGGCGACGGGGCTGCTCTGCCCGGCCTGCGGGGCGACGCGCATGGTCTACGACCTGATGCACGGCGACCTCACCGCGGCCTTCCACGACAACCGCCTGCTCCTGATCGCGAGCCCGGTCGGCCTCTATCTCTACGTCCGGTGGGTGGTCGAGGGCCTGCGGGGGCGCTCGTACCACCCCGAACTCCACCCCCGCGGCCAGATCGCGGTGCTCGCCGTGGCCCTGGCCTGGGGCGTCGTACGTAACGCGGTATGACAACGCGGTGATCACGTTTTCGTGACGTCTGTTGACCACTGGGGCAGATGTGCGAATTCGATGCTTGGATGTGGCTCATCCGCGGCGGGGGGCCGGATCCGATGATGCGTGCGCTCCTGCCAGTACGTCCCCATGCGCAAGGAGCACGTCCCATGGCTACGCCCACCCCTGACGCCCCGTTCGGCTTCGACCAGGCCGGCCGCCCGCTGTCCGACAAGTCCAAGGTGACCGCCGGCCTGCTGCAGCTGTTCCTGGGCGGTCTGGGCATCGGCCGCTTCTACACCGGCCACACCGGCATGGCCATCGGCCAGCTCGTCACCCTCGGCGGCTGCGGCATCTGGTCGCTGATCGACGCGATCCTCTTCTTCACCAGCAACGACCGCACCGACGCCAAGGGCCGCGTCCTGCGCGGCTGATCACTCCGCCGCCGTACGGCCCGCGTCCGCGTCCGCCTGCGGACGCGGGCCGTTCGCACAGATCACACCGGCTTGATGAAGCCCTGCTCCACCAGCAGCCGGATCGCCTCCGGCGTACGGTCCCGCAGCACCACCGGGTCCTCACCGAGCAACTGGGCGATGGCGTCCAGGATCCGGCCGGCCGACAGCGTGCCGTCGCAGACGCCCGCGAAGCCCGCGCCCACCGTGTCGACCCGGGTCGCGCGCCGCATGCCGCGCTGCGAACGCAGCACGACGTGCTCGGGGTCCTCGGCACCGGGCATGCCCACCTGCTCCTGCACCACCTCGTCCGCCAGCCGGAAACGGGCGTCCAGCAGAGCCGCGTCGTCATGGCCCCGCAGGAAGTCCTGGCGGCCGAACCACGCCTCGATGTGCGGGCCGAGCGGCTGCTCCACGGGGTGCGGCCACTCCTCCGCGACCACCACGGGCCGGTCCGAGCCGGACTTGCGCACCGTGATCCAGCCGAAGCCGACGCCCTTGGTCTTGCGCTGCTCGAAAGCGTCGAGCCAGGCGTCGTAGCGGGCCGCGTACTCCTCCGCGCCCGCCAGGTGGTCGCCGCCGTCGCGCAGCCACAACTCGGCGTACTGCGCGGGGTCCTGCACCTCGCGCTGCACGATCCACGCGTCGCAGCCGCGCGGCACCCAGGAGGCGACGCGGTCCCGCCAGTCCTCGCCCTCGGTGTGCTCCCAGTTGGCGAGCAACTGGAGGTGGCCGCCCTCGGTGAGGTGGTCGCCGGCCTGCTGGACGAGGGTGCGGCACAGGTCGTCACCGGCCATGCCGCCGTCGCGGTAGGTGAAGCGGCCGCCGGGCGAGATGACGAACGGCGGGTTGGACACGATCAGGTCGAAGCGCTCGTCGCCGACCGGCTCGAACAGGCTGCCCTGCCGCACATCGGGCTCCGGGGCACCGGACAGCGCGAGGGTGAGCCGGGTGAAGTGCAGGGCGCGCGGGTTGAGGTCCGTCGCGGTGACCCGGGTGGCGTGGCGTGAGGCGTGCAGCGCCTGGATGCCGGAGCCGGTGCCCAGGTCGAGCGCGTTCGCCACGGACCTGCGCACGGTGATCCCGGCCAGCGTGGTGGACGCACCGCCCACGCCGAGCACCAGGTCCGCCCGGTCCACGCCGGGCGCCGTGCCGATGCCGCGCACGCCCCGCGACCCGCCCACGGCGCAGCCGAGGTCGGAGACGATCCACCAGTCCTCGCCGTCGTCACCCCCGTACGGGCGTACGTCGACCGTGGCCCGCACCTCGTCGCCGTCCCGCACCAGCCAGCCGCCGGCGACGGCGGCGTCGAGCGGGAGCACGTCGCGCAGCCGGCCGTACGGGACGGGCTGCTGGAGCAGGAAGAGCCGCACCAGGCTCTCCAGCGGGCTGCCGCCGCGCGTGGCGCGCAGGGCGGGCACGGTCTCGGCGCGCGACAGGGCCGCGTAGGCCGTCGCGCCGAGCAGGTCCAGGCAGCCGTCCGCCGTGAAGGCGGCGGCACGCAGGGCGTCCCTGAGGAGAGGGGCGCTGTCGGGGGCGGGCAGGGGCGGCGGGGGCGGCTGCGTACTCACGCAGCCATTGTCACCCCCGGCGGGTCGCTCACCCGCCCTCGCGCGCTCAGGAACTCGCCGGGGCGGAGCCGGACTCCTGGCAGCCGGGCTGCTTCGCCATGGCCTGGCCGACCTCGCCCTTGCGGAGTGTGTCGAGTGCCTGCTCACCGCTCTTGCTGACCTTGGCGAGGTTGTCGGAGACGCCCTTGAGGCCGTCGGCGAACTTCGCCTGGTCGTTGACCGGGATCTTGTCCATCTGCCGGCGCAGGTTTGCGTACGAGGTGGACAGCGAGTCGAGGTCGCCGACCGCGTCCTTCCTGAGCTGGGCGCCGTTGTCGACAGGCGGGTCCCCAGCCTTGTTCACGATCTGCGCCAGCTGCCGGTAGGCGTCCGAGATCTGCTGGAACGCGCTGGAGTCGGCCCGCCTGACCTCGATCGGCTTGCCGTTGCTCGGAGTGTTGCTGATCTTCGTGTTGGCGTCGTTGATCTGCTTCACCTGGGTGGCTGCCTGGGTGCAGACCGTCTTCGCCCAGGTGTCGAGCTCTTCGTTGCCGTTGTCACCGCATCCCGCCAGCGTCCCCGTCGCCAGGATCAGAACCGTAGCGGGCAGTGCGGCCGCGAGTTTCTTCTTCACGGCCCGGGAACCTACACGGCCCGTGCCCACGGACCATATCCGCTCCGCACGATATGTCGATCAATGACCCATATGAACCAGAAAGAGGGTGAGGGATCTGACGCGAATGCGGGCGGCGGGCGCCATCCTTGTGGATGACGCCCGCCGCGCCCGCACGGTTCGTGCCGGATTCAGCTCACTGCGCGTCAGACGGCCGCCGTCGCGGACGGGTCGGCTGATCGCTTGGCGGACCCGGAGTCCCCGCCTTTGTCGTCGACGTCGTCGTCCCCGACCGCGATACCGCGGCGCTTGGACATGTAGACGGCGCCGACGATGACCGCCAGCGAGACCACCGCGACGCCGACGCGCACGCCGACGCTGGCGTCGTCGCCGTAGGAGAACTTGACGACGGCCGGGGCGATCAGCAGCGCCACCAGGTTCATGACCTTGAGCAGCGGGTTGATCGCGGGGCCCGCGGTGTCCTTGAACGGGTCGCCGACGGTGTCGCCGATGACGGTGGCGGCATGGGCCTCACTGCCCTTGCCGCCGTAGTGGCCGTCCTCGACCATCTTCTTGGCGTTGTCCCAGGCGCCGCCGGAGTTGGCGAGGAACACCGCCATCAAGGTGCCCGCGGCGATGGCACCGGCCAGGTACGAGCCGAGCGAGCCCACGCCGAAGCAGAAGCCGACCGCGATCGGGGCGAGCACCGCGAGCAGACCCGGCGTGGCCAGCTCGCGCAGCGCGTCCTTCGTGCAGATGTCGACCACGCGCCCGTACTCGGGCTGCTCGGTGTAGTCCATGATCCCGGGCCGCTCGCGGAACTGCCGGCGCACCTCGAAGACGACCGAACCGGCCGACCGGGACACGGCGTTGATGGCCAGTCCGGAGAAGAGGAAGACGACAGCCGCGCCGAGCAGCAGCCCGACCAGGTTGTTCGGCTGCGAGATGTCCAGGTCCAGCCACCGCAGATCGCCCGCCGAGACATTGGCGTCCCGGACGGCGGTGTCCACGGCCTCCTTGAAGGAACCGAAGAGCGCGGTCGCCGCGAGGACGGCGGTCGCGATCGCGATGCCCTTGGTGATGGCCTTGGTGGTGTTGCCCACCGCGTCGAGGTCGGTGAGGACCTGCGCGCCCTCGCCATGGACGTCCCCGGACATCTCGGCGATGCCCTGCGCGTTGTCCGAGACCGGGCCGAAGGTGTCCATCGCCACGATCACGCCGACGGTGGTCAGCAGGCCGGTACCGGCCAGCGCGACCGCGAAGAGCGCCAGCCACACCGAGGCGCCGCCCAGCAGGAAGGCGCCGTACACCGACAGGCCGATGAGCACGGCCGAGTAGACCGCCGACTCCAGGCCGATCGAGATGCCGGACAGGATGACGGTGGCCGGTCCGGTGAGCGAGGTCTTGACGATGTCGCGCACGGGCCGGCGGCTGGTCTCGGTGAAGTAGCCGGTCAGCTGCTGGATGAGCGCGGCCAGCACGATGCCGATGGCGACCGCGACCAGCGCGAGGACGCGCGGGTCACCGGAGTGCGAGGCGATGTCGCCGGGCACGTTCTTCAGGTCCGCGTACGTCGAGGGCAGGTACGCGAACGCCGCCACGGCCACCATCACCAGCGAGATGACGGCGGACACGAAGAAACCGCGGTTGATCGCGGTCATGCCGCTGCGGTCCTTGCGCCGGGGGGCCACCGCGAAGATGCCGATCATGGCGGTCAGCACACCGATCGCCGGGATCAGCAGCGGGAAGGCCAGTCCCGAGTCACCGAAGGCGACCTTGCCGAGGATCAGCGCGGCCACCAGGGTGACGGCGTACGACTCGAACAGGTCGGCGGCCATGCCCGCGCAGTCGCCGACGTTGTCGCCCACGTTGTCCGCGATGGTCGCGGCGTTGCGCGGGTCGTCCTCGGGGATGCCCTGCTCCACCTTGCCGACCAGGTCGGCACCGACGTCGGCGGCCTTGGTGAAGATGCCGCCGCCGACACGCATGAACATCGCGAGCAGCGCGGCGCCGAAGCCGAAGCCCTCCAGCACCTTGGGCGCGTCGGCCTTGTAGAGCAGGACGACGGCGGAGGCACCCAGCAGGCCGAGACCCACCGTGAACATGCCGACCACGCCACCGGTACGGAAGGCGATCTTCATGGCGCGGTGCGAGACGGTCGTGAGATCCGCCGCGGGCTCACCCTCCGACGGGGTGGCGGCCCGGGCGGCTGCCGCCACACGGACGTTGCTGCGCACCGCGAGCCACATGCCGATGTAGCCGGTGATCGCCGAGAACACGGCGCCCACCAGGAAGAACACACTGCGGCCGATGCGCTGCGACAGGTTGTCCGCGGGCAGCAGCATCAGCAGGAAGAACGCGGCGACCGCGAAGACGCCCAGGGTGCGGAACTGCCGTGCGAGATAGGCGTTGGCCCCCTCCTGCACGGCAGCGGCGATCTTCTTCATGCTGTCGGTGCCCTCGTCGGCACTGAGCACTTGACGGACCAGCACCACGGCGAGGCCCAGTGCGGCCAGGGCGACCACCGCGATGACGATCACCAGATTGCGGTTTCCGTCGGTCAGTACGGGCGATGCGGCCAGTGGTTGAGCGATGTCCTGCAGGTGAGGGGTAAGTGGCCCCGCCATTCGTCCTCCTTGACGTTTGGCACATGGGCGCGCGGCTTCGGCGACTTCGCAGCCGCGACACTCAGGCTTGTGAGCTGAGCAAAGATGGACGGATTGTAGGGAGCCCAACTAGATCAAAACAGGGCGCAGGAACCGAATTTCGCCGCCACCAGGGAATAGCAAAGCCCCTCACCCGCAGATATCACCGGAAAAGGTGAACAGTCCGCGGGTAAGTGGATCAACAGGAAGAGTGAACCGGGACGCCGGCGAGACCGCCGCACTGACCTGCGGCGGAGGCGTTCGGGCAGCCGTCGCGGGGCGTTTCCGGATGCGACACGGAACGCCCGTTCGACACATGCGCGCGGCGGCGCCGGAATGCCGCGGGGCCCGTGACAGGGCGGCCCGCGGCGGGAACGCTAGAGCGCGACCGGATTGAGCGGCCAGCTCATCCGAATGACGTCGCCGTACTCGCCGGAGACGACCTCGACGTCGTCGACGAGACCGCTGATGACGGCGAGACCCATCTGGCTCTCGTCCTCGGCCTCCGAGGTCTCGGAGGAATCCACGCCGTCCGGATGCGGCACCGGGTGTTCGGCGGGCCCGTCGGTGCGCGCCGCGGGAACGGAGGCGCCGGAAGCGTCCGAACCGGTGACGGAGGAACCGATGGCCGAGCGATCCGAGGCGTCCGAGGGATCGGGGCCGTTGTCACCGACCTCGATGGTGAACTTCTTCTCCTCCTCGGTGAGCCGCACGTGCACGGGCCGGTCCTCACCGCTTCCGCGGTGCAGGCTGACGGCCCGGCTGCACGCCTCACCGACGGCGAGCCGGACCTCGTCGAGGACGGCCTCGTCCACCCCTGCCCTGCGGGCTACCGCAGCCGCCACCAGTCGTGCGGTGCGGACGTGCTCCGGCAGTGCGCTGAAGAGCAGTTCAACGGTGGGCATGGCCTCCCCCTCGTGCCTGTGGGCAAGCAACACTGGGGCCCGGGCGTCGGCGTCGCCCGGTGCCCCGCGGTCCGGCGTCGGCCGTCAATCGGTCGCCGCGACGGCCTCGTCGACCGAGGTGTGAATGGGAAACACCTTGGTCAGGCCGGTGATACGGAAAATCTTGAGAATGCGCTCCTGGTTGCACACCAGGCGCAGCGAGCCTTCATGCGCGCGAACCCGCTTGAGCCCGCCGACGAGCACACCGAGCCCGGTCGAGTCCAGGAAGTCCACGCCTTCCATGTCCACGACCAGGTGGTAGCTGCCGTCGTTCACGAGTTCAACCAGCTGCTCACGCAGCTTGGGTGCGGTGTACACATCAATCTCGCCGCCGACCTCGACGACCGTACGGTCGCCGACGGTTCGAGTCGACAGGGACAGGTCCACGGATCCTCCAGCACCTTGCATCGAGCGGTCGCCCCCCATGGATCGGCAGCCGCGATGGCATTCAATCACTTACCAGCGGGCATGCACGACGCCTTACGGCGATTGTCCGTCATGCCAGTGACACACTGAGTGCCGATGGCTCAGGATCATCTTCCGCAGTCGGCGCACGGCCGCACCTCCCCCCGCGCTCTCCTGGAGCGGTTGGCGTCGGGGGTGGGCAGGGCCGCGCGCATCACCCATACGGAGCACTTGCCCCCGAGGGTGGGTCGCCATGCCGATTGGCCTGATCAGATCCGCGGGGAAGTGATCGACGCCGTCCGGCTGGCCGGCATCGACCGGCCCTGGGAGCACCAGGCCCAGGTCGCCGCGCACGCGCTCGCGGGCAGGTCGGCCGTGGTCTCCACGGGGACGGCCTCCGGGAAGTCCCTGGCGTACCTCGTGCCGGTCCTGAGCGCCCTCATGGACGGCTCCGAGGCCCCGAACGGCCGCGGGGCCACCGCGCTCTACCTGGCCCCCACGAAGGCCCTGGCGGCCGATCAGCGGCGCGCCGTGGCCGATCTCGCGGCCCCGCTCGGCAAGGCCGTCCGCGCGGCGGTCTACGACGGCGACACGCCGTTCGAGGAGCGCGAGTGGGTCCGCCAGTACGCGACCTATGTGCTCACCAACCCCGACATGCTCCATCTGGGGATCCTCCCGGGCCATTCGCGCTGGGCCTCCTTCCTCAAGCAGCTGCGCTACGTGGTGATCGACGAGTGCCACACCTACCGCGGTGTCTTCGGTTCGCACGTCGCCCAGGTCATACGCCGGCTCCGGCGTGTCTGCGCCCGGTACGGGGCGGATCCGGTCTTCCTCCTGGCGTCGGCGACCGCCGCCGACCCCGGTGCGACGGCCACCCGCCTGACCGGCGTCCCGGTGGCCGAGGTCACCGAGGACGCGTCCCCGCGCGGCGAACTGGCCTTCGCGCTGTGGGAGCCGCCGCTCACCGAACTGAGCGGCGAGCACGGCGCGCCGGTGCGGCGCACGGCGACCGCCGAGGCCGCCGACCTGCTGACCGACCTCGTCCTGGACGGCACGCGCACGGTGGCCTTCGTCCGCTCCCGGCGCGCCGCCGAGCTGATCTCCGTGATCGCCAAGGAACGGCTCGCCGAGATCGACCGCTCCCTGCCCCGGCGTGTCGCGGCCTACCGCGGCGGCTACCTCCCGCACGAGCGGCGCGCCCTGGAGCGCGAGCTGCACTCCGGGCGGCTGCTCGGACTGGCGTCCACAACGGCCCTGGAGCTGGGTGTGGACGTCTCCGGGCTCGACGCCGTGCTCCTGGCCGGGTACCCGGGTACGCGGGCGTCCCTGTGGCAGCAGGCGGGCCGGGCGGGGCGCGCCGGGCAGGGGGCCCTGGCCGTGCTGATCGCCCGTGACGACCCCCTGGACACGTATCTGGTCCACCACCCGGACGCCCTCTTCCGCCGTCCGGTGGAGTCGACCGTGCTGGACCCGGACAACCCGTACGTGCTGGCCCCGCACCTGTGCGCGGCCGCCGCGGAGCTCCCGCTGACCGAGGCCGACCTGGAACTCTTCGGCCCCGAGGCGGCCGTCCTGCTGCCCCAGCTGGAGCGCCGCGGGCTGCTGCGCCGCCGGGCCGGCGGCTGGTACTGGACGCGCCGGGAGCGGGCCGCCGACCTCACGGACATCCGGGGCGAGGGCGGCAAGCCCGTCCAGGTCGTCGAGGCCGGCACGGGCCGCCTGCTGGGCACGGTCGACGCGGGCGCCGCGCACACCACCGTCCACCAGGGCGCGGTGCACCTGCACCAGGGCCGCACCTACCTGGTCCGCGAACTGGACCTGGAGGAGTCGGTCGCGCTGGTCCAGGAGGCCGATCCGCCGTATTCGACGATGGCCCGCGACACCACCTCGATCGCCGTGCTCGACGAGGACCTGGTGGAGGAGTGGGGCGAGGCCCGCCTCCACTTCGGCTCCGTCGAGGTCACCCATCAGGTCGTCTCCTTCCTCCGCCGCCGGCTGATCACCGGCGAGGTCCTGGGCGAGAGCAAGCTCGACCTCCCGCCCCGTACGCTGCGCACCCGCGCCGTGTGGTGGACGCTCACCGACGATCAGCTGGACGCGGCGGCCGTCCACCCCGAGGAGCTGCCCGGCGCCCTCCACGCCGCCGAGCACGCCTCCATCGGCCTGCTGCCGCTCTTCGCCACCTGCGACCGCTGGGACATCGGCGGTGTCTCCGTGCCGCTGCACCCGGACACCGGGCTGCCGACCGTTTTCGTGTACGACGGCCATCCGGGTGGCGCGGGCTTCGCCGAACGCGCCTTCCGCACTGCCAGGACCTGGCTGACCGCGACCCGTGAGGCGATCGCGTCCTGCGAGTGCGAGTTCGGCTGCCCCTCGTGCGTGCAGTCCCCCAAGTGCGGCAACGGCAACGACCCCTTGGACAAGGCGGCCGCGGTGCGCGTCCTGGACGTGCTCCTGGCCACCACTGGTGACGAGCCCGGCACGGGCGCCGACGACGGCGGCGAGCCGCCCGCGGAGTCCTGAGGCCCGGCCCGGGACCGGACCTCCGCGGGCCCCACGGCGGCCGTGACGTCGGCGATCTCACCGGTCACCGCGCAGCGCACCAGACGGGCGTGCTGCGCCGCGGCGACCCTCGCGGCGAGGGCGCAGGCCGCCTCACCACCGCGCAGGGCGTGGTCGGCCGCGGCGAGGGCGGCGAGGTCCGCGGCGGCCCCCGCGCGATGCCGGGCGGTGATCGCGGCTGCCAGGGCGAGCACCGCGCAGGCCGCGAGGACCAGGACGGCGCCCAGCAGCGTCGCCCACACCGTGGCCGAGCCCCGGTCCCTGCCGGGCCTCATGGCGTCTCCCCCGGCTGCCCGGCGGGTGCCTGCCGCCCTTCCTGCCCCTCGACGGCGGCGACCGCCTCGCCGTGGAGCGTCAAGGAGAGCGAACGGGCCTCGACGGTCACCCGGACCAGGCCGTCGCCCCGCCGGACCGCGACGCCGGCACCGGCGGGTGCCGCCGACCGCGCGGCCGCCAGTACGGCACCCTCCGGCTCGTCCCGGGCCGCCGCGCGGGCCCCGGCCCGCGCGGCGTCGACGCACCGGATCTGCGCGGCGGCGGCCGCGAGTCCCCACAGCAGCATCGCGGTCAGGAGCACCAGCGACGGGATGACGACGGCGGCCTCGGCGGTGACGTAGCCGCCGTCCCGGGCCCGCCTAGAACGCCACATCGAGGGCCCGCTTGATCAGCCCGCCGAGCGCCTCGCTCACCACGCCGGAGGTGACCACCTTGTAGAGCACGGCGGCGAACCCGCAGGCGGCCAGGGTGCCGACGGCGTACTCGGCCGTCGTCATCCCGCTCTCGCCGGTCCTGCAGCGGCGCGCGAGCTTCCTCAGAAATCGCATGACTCCCCCTCAGATCGTTCCGCCGGCGAGGATCGTCCCCGCCAGCCCCATGACCACCGGCGCGACCCCCACGAGGAGGAAGGCCGGCAGGAAGCACAGCCCCAGCGGGGCCGTGATCAGTACTCCGGCACGGCGTGCCCGGGCGAGCCCCGAGCGGGCGTGCGCGGCCCGGCATCCGGCGGCGAGCCGCGAGATCTCCTCGACCGGCGGCACGCCCGTCGTCGCCGCGCGCTCCATGCAGCGGGCCAGTTCCCGGCAGCCGAGCCGGTCCAGCCGGGCCCAGCACTCGGCCGGGTCGCCGCCCAGCCGGAGTTCCGCGGCGGCCCGGGTCAGGGCCTCGCCGAGAGGTCCGCCGAGCGAAGGCCCCACCGCCTCCGCGGCCTCCCGCGGCCCCGCCCCGGCCGCCACGCACGCGGCCAGCAGATCGGCGGCGAGCGGAAGCTGACGCTCCGCCCGGATCGGGTCCGTGTCCCCGTCGGTGGGCCGCCGGCGCTGCCACCGCCGCATCCCGTACGCCGCGGCCACCCCGGCAAGGCATCCGGGCACGCCGCCGACCAGGGCGAAGGCGCCCAGGGCGACGCCGGCGACCGGCGCCCACACCCGCAGGGCGTCCCGCCGCGGCCGTGCCCGGGTGCGGGCGTGGTGGGCCGGGGCTCCCAGGAGTCGCCGGCCCCGGCGCCGGGCCGCCCTCTCACGGCGGGCCGCGGCCATTGCCCCCGCCGTGCACAGGGCGGCGGCCGCGACCGCCACGACGATCCCCAGCCTGTGGACGAACTCGCCGTTCATGACGCCTCTGCTGTCCGCACGATTCGCGCGGTCCAGGCCAGCCCGGCCCACTCCAGTACTCCGCCGGCGGCCAGGCAGCCCAGCCCGAACGGGGTGCGCAGCAGCGTCCCCACCGGGTCCGCGCCCAGCCCGGTGCCCAGCACCAGCCCGAACAGCGGCAGGAGCGCCAGCATCAGCACCGTGGAACGAGGTGCGGCCAACTGGGCCCGCAGATCCTCCCGTTGATCGCGCTCGGACCGCAGGGCGGCGGCGATCCGGTCCAGGCCGACCGCGAGGCCGGCGCCCCCGTCCACCGCGACCTGCCAGCACGCGGCCACCCCGGCGAGCCCCTGGGCCCCGTCGATCCGGGCGGCCGTCCGCAGTGCCCCCGGCACGTCGCCGCCGAAGCGCGCGGCGGCCAGCAGGGGCAGCGCCGCGTCGGCGAGGGCGGGCCTGCCGGGCCAGCCCTCCCGCAGCAGCACTCCGGCCAGCGCACCCTGCGGGGCCAGTCCGGCCCGCAGATCACCCGCGACGGCGGCGCACAACGCCCCCACGGCAGCCGCCCGTTCCTCGGCCACCGCCCGCGACTCCCGGCCGCGCAGCCACCGCCCCGCGAGCGGCACCGCGCCGGCCGCCAGCACCGCGGGCACCACCGAGTGCGTGAGCCCCGCGATGGCCAACCCGGGTGGCAGACACAGAAGTTCACGTCCGAGCCGCCATCCGAAACGGGCCCGGAACGGCTCCAGAACGGCCTGGGCGCGCATCTCCAGCCTCCGCGGCCCCGGGACCCCGCCCGAGGGCCCCGGCGGCTGCCAGGGGCCCGCCAGGAGCGTTCGCGCGCGGCGCACCGCCTCGTCCCGTCCGCACAGCACCCAGGCCGCGACGCCCGCGCACAGTGCGGCGACGAGAGCCGGGGCGCTCATGCCGCACCCCGCTCGCACAGCGCGGCCAACCGCGGCCATCCCGGGCCCCGTTCACCGTCGCGCAGGGCGGGAACGGTGCCGACGATGCCGTCCGCGCCACGCTCCAGCACATGGACCTCGGCGACGCGGCGCCGTCCCGAACGGTCGCGGACCAGGTGCACGACCACCGACAGGGCGGCGGCCAGCTGGCTGTGCAGCGCGGCCCGGTCCAGCCCGGCCACCGCTCCCAGCGCCTCCAGCCGCGCCGGTACGTCGCAGGCCGCGTTCGCGTGCACAGTGCCGCAGCCGCCTTCGTGCCCGGTGTTCAACGCACTCAGAAGATCCAGTACTTCCGGCCCTCGCACCTCGCCCACGACGAGCCGGTCGGGCCGCATCCGCAGGGCCTGCCGTACGAGGTCCCGCAGCGTGACGAGCCCGGCGCCCTCCTGGTTGGGGGGCCTGGTCTCCAGGCGTACGACGTGCGGGTGCCGGGGCCGCAACTCGGCCGAGTCCTCGGCGAGGACGATGCGTTCACCCGGGTCGACCAGGCCGAGCAGGCAGCTCAGCAGGGTCGTCTTGCCCGATCCCGTGCCGCCGGAGACGAGGAAGGACAGGCGGGCGTCGAGCACCGCCCGCAGCAGTGCCGCCGTGCCGCGGTCCATGCTGCCCGCCGCCACCAGTTCCTCCAGCGCGAAGGCGCGGGTGCGCACGACGCGCAGCGACAGGCACGGCGCACCGACCACCACCGGCGGCAGTACGGCGTGCAACCTTGTGCCGTCCGGGAGTCGGGCGTCCACCCAGGGGCGGGCGTCGTCCAGGCGGCGGCCCGCGGCGGTCGCGAGCCGCTGGGCCAGCCGGCGCACCGCGAGCGGGTCCGCGAACCGCACGCCGGTGCGCTCCAGCCCCGCGCCGCGATCGACCCAGACCTCGTCGGGCCCGTTGACCAGCACATCGGTGACGCCCGGTTCGGCGAGCAGTGATTCCAGCGGACCGGCCCCGACCATCTCCGAGCGCAACCTGGCCACCACGTCGAGGACTTCGGTGTCGCCGAGCAGCCGGCCCTGTGCCCGCAGGGCCGCGGCCACGCCCGCCGGTGTCGGTTCGTCACCGGCGGCGGCGAGCCGCAGCCGCACGGCGTCGAGCAGCCCGGGGGCCATCGTGTCGGCGCTCATGCGGTCACGCTCCCGCCGCTCGGCAGGCTCGGCAGGGCGGCCGCCAGGAACGCCGTGCAGAACCGCGCGAGCGGTCCGCGCACGCCGCTTCCGGGTGGTTCGCCCCCGTCCAGCGACGCGGGCAGCCCCGGTTCGGCCGGCAGCTCCCCCGCGAGCGGCAGGCCCACCAGGTCGGCGACGGCCGCGTCGGTCAGCCCCGAGGCGAACGGCCCGCGGACGACGGCCCGCAGGTCGCGCAGCACCATGCCCATCCGGGAGGCGACCCGGCCCGCCGCGGCGACGGCCCGCAGCTCGGCGGGCACGACCAGCAGGCCCACGTCCGTCTGGGCCAAGGCCTCGGTCACGGCCTCGTCCATCCGCCGCGGCAGGTCCACGACGACCACGCCGCCGCGCCGGCGGGCGGCGCCCATGACGGACCGCATCGCCTGCGGCGGGACGACCACGGTGTCCCCGCGGTCCCAGCTCAGCACGCTGAGGGCGTGCGCACGCGGCAGCGACTCCTCCAGGGCGCCGCTGTTGACCCGGCCCCGGGACTCGGCGAGGTCGGGCCAGCGCAGCCCGGCCACTCTTTCCGCGCCGAGCAGTACGTCCAGTCCGCCGCCGAGCGGGTCGGCGTCGACCAGTACCGTGCGGCGGCCGGTGCGTGCGGCCGTGACGGCCAGCGCGCACGCCAGCGTGCTGGCCCCGGCGCCACCGCTGCCGCCGACGACCCCGATCGTCAGGGCCGGGTCGCCGACACCCTCCGCCGCGTCGGCGATCCGGTCGGTCAGCCAGGACTCGGCGTCGGGCAGGAAGGCGACATGGTCGGCGCCGACGTCCACCGCGCGCCGCCACACATCGGGGTCGTCCAGATCACGTCCCACCAGGAGCACACCGCGGCGCCGGGCCGTGCCCGACAGCCGCCGGGTGTCGGCCGCGCCGACCAGCACGAGCGGGGCGCGCTCCCAGCTCCGCGGCCCCGGCGGCGCGCCGAAGACCACCTCGGGCTCGGCACCCGCCGCGGCGCACAGCCGCAGCAGGTCGTCCAGCAGGTCACCGTCCCCGGTGACGATCAGCGGTCCCGCGCCGCCTCCCGGGCCGCCCGTGCCACCGCGCTCCGGCACACCGGGAGGCGCGCCTTCCGCCCCCGTTCCCCGGCGCGTCCCCGGTCCCGGGTCACGCGACGTTCCACGCGGCCTTCCGGACAGCATGCCGCTTGCCCGATTATCGCCCCGCGCTCCCTTTGCCCCGGCTTTGATTGAATCGACCACGACCTACCCCGCCCTCCTCGCTCGTTCCGGTCCGTCCCAGCGGCACCGGGCATAAGCGCCGAGCACATCTCCGGCGCAACATTTACGGCCAGAGTCACGCGAGTTGGCGAAAGTTGTTGATCTTGATGAGAATCGGTGGATAACTCAGGGGTTGTGGATATCTCCGCCACCCGTGCGGGTGAGTTCGGCCACTTCCGCTGGACGGCACACCGGATTCGCACCGAATGCAAGACATCACACACGGTGACGATCAAGGGGCATGACAGACCCCACCCGCCGACGCGGTGGAGTGCGGAAAACGGAGCGGGGCCACCCGGGCCTCAGCGCTGAAAATGTCCCCGGACATGCGACGACCCCCGCCGGGGGGGAGAGCGGGGGTCGTCCCCACGGTCCGACTCGGGGGGGGAGGAGCCAGACCGGGTTAGCACGGTCGCGAACGATCCGTGACTTCCATGGTGTACCCGAAGGCCTTCTCAGGCAAACCCACGCGCCCGAGCTTACGCCGAATGGTGGGTCCCTATGCTCGTCCTCGTGGAAAACCACCTGTCGCCGCGCACCGCCGCGTTCTTCGATCTCGACAAGACGGTGATCGCCAAGTCGAGCACCTTGGCGTTCAGCAGGCCCTTCTATCAAGGCGGCCTCATCAACCGGCGCGCCGTGCTGCGGACCGCGTACGCCCAGTTCGTCTATCTGCTCGGCGGCGCGGACCACGACCAGATGGAGGGGATGCGAAAGTACCTCTCCGACCTCTGCCGTGGCTGGAATGTGCAGCAAGTGCGGGAGATCGTGGCCGAAACACTCCACGACCTCATCGACCCGATCATCTACGACGAGGCCGCCTCCCTCATCGAGGAGCACCACCTCGCCGGCCGCGACGTCGTCATCGTCAGCGCCTCGGGCGCCGAGGTCGTGGAACCGATCGGCGAGATGCTGGGCGCCGACCACGTGGTCGCCACCCGGATGACCGTGGAGGACGGCCGCTACACCGGCAGCATCGACCACTACGTCTACGGCCCGGCCAAGGCGGAGGCGGTGGCCCGGCTCGCCGAGTCCGAGGGCTACGACCTCGAGCGGTCCTTCGCCTACAGCGACTCCGTCACCGACATCCCCATGCTGGAGGCGGTGGGGCACCCCTACGCCGTCAACCCCGACCGCGGGCTGCGCCGCGAGGCGGTGTCGCGCGAGTGGCCGGTCCTCACCTTCAGCCGTCCGGTGCGGCTGCACCAGCGGGTGCCGTCGCTGGCGATCCCCACGGGCCCCGCCCTGGCGCTCGCCGCGGTGGGCGCGGCCGCGGCGACGGCCGGCCTGGTCTGGTACGCGACCCGGCGCCGCCGTACCGCCTGACCGCGGTGCACCACCGCGCCCCTGGGCCCCACCGCCACCACCGTCCGTCCGGTGCGCGGCGCCCGGATCGTCCCGATGTGCAAAGAAGTGCGGTGAGGGGTTCCGGTTCCTCCCCAGGTGCAGTAAAAAGGTCGTAAGGCCCGCGTGACCACGGACATCCGAGAGGAACCCCGTCGTATCAGGCCCCACGGACCGAGCATGACCACCGGGCACCCACGCGACGCAGACCCGCTGACCGGGCCGGCCGCACCAGGTACGGGCAAAGACCCCGACCTGATGGGCAAATATCGTGCACGCTTGGTAACTCGACGATCATGCCAGCGGCGGCACCCTCGCGGTGCCGCCGCAACTTCGTTCCGGAGCCCCCGGAGCTCCCCGAGCTCTCGCAGCCCTGTTCAGCCCCTCAGGCGGCACCGCGCTGCAGGGCCTCGCACACGGCCACGCTCTCCCGGACGCCCAGCCCCACCGCCTGGCCGCAGTGCGCTATCCAGGCGGCCATGCCCTCCGGTGTGCCGGAGACGTAGCCGCGCAGTGCCTTGAGGTAGTCGGCACGGCCCAGCTCCGCGTGGCCGACCTCGGCCGGGCAGATCGATTTGGGGTCGAGACCGCTGCCGACCAGTACAAGGCGCTGCGCCGCCCGCGCCAGCGGCCCGTTGTACGTGCCGAAGGGGCGCAGGCACAGCAGCTCGCCGTGCACGACGGCCGCGACGACGAGCGCGGGCGCGTCGCTGCCCGCGAGCAGCAGGTCCGCGAGGCCGTCCAGCCGGGCCACGACCTCCGAGGCGGCCGGCAGCGGGAACTCCGCTTCCTGCAGCAGGGGTTCGTCCACCGGTTCGCCCGCCAGCCGAGGGCGGCCGACGGTCTCGTCCGGGGCGGCGCCGCCGGCCGCGACGAGGTGCAAACGGGCCAGTGCCTGGAGCGGCGACTGCCGCCAGACGCCGAGCAGTTGGCCGGACTCGGCGGTCAGCCGCAGCGCGGCGCCGACGGTGCGCGCCTCGCCGTCGACGGAGAAGTCGCTGCGCCGCCGTACCTCCTCCAGCGCCCAGTCGGCACCGGCGAGCGCGGCCGAGGCGCGGGCCCCGCGCAGCGCGGCCTCGGAGGCCACCTCGTCGGAGCGGCGGCGCATCACCCGGTGCCCGTAGGCCTGGTCCACGGCCTTGCGGACGAGGGCCACGGAATCGGCGACTCCGGGGAGCGAGCCGAGAACGGCGAGCGGATCAGCTGTCGTACCCATGGGTACGACCCTACGCACCCCGGTCGGTGCCCCGGCGGGCGAGTGGGGTTCGTCACCCGGGCCGGCGGCGGCCAAAGGCCACCGGAAGCCGCCGGGCCACAGGCGCGGGCAGCGCCCCCGGGCAGGACACCGGACGGCTTCCAGCGGCGAACCCGCCGCCCGGTCACAGGCCCGTCCGCGTGACGGTCGCGTCCACCGACGGGTGAACTCCCGGCGTGACACGCGGAAACGCGGCATGGCCACGACTACGCTTAACGAACATGAAGATCGCTTTCGTCGGAAAGGGCGGCAGTGGCAAGACCACGCTGTCCTCCCTGTTCGTCCGCCACCTCTCCGCCGCCGGCGTCCCCGTGGTCGCCGTCGACGCGGACATCAACCAGCACCTCGGCCCGGCGCTCGGGCTCGACGAGGAGGAAGCCGCCGCCTTCCCCGCGATGGGCGCGCACCTGCCGGAGATCAAGGAGTACCTGCGCGGCGCCAATCCGCGGATCGCGTCCGCCGAGACCATGATCAAGACCACCCCGCCGGGGCACGGCTCGCGCCTCCTGCGGGTCACCGAGGACAACCCGGTCTACGGCGCGTGCGCCCGCCCGCTGCCCCTGGAGGGCGGCAAGGCCCGCCTGATGGTGACCGGCCCCTTCAACGAGTCCGACCTCGGCGTGGCCTGCTACCACTCCAAGGTCGGGGCGGTGGAGCTGTTCCTCAACCATCTGGTGGACGGCCGTGACGAGTACGTGGTCGTCGACATGACGGCCGGCAGCGACTCCTTCGCCTCCGGGATGTTCACCCGCTTCGACATGACCTTCCTGGTCGCCGAACCGACCCGCAAGGGCGTCGCCGTCTACCGCCAGTACAAGGAGTACGCGCGGGACTACGGCGTCGCGCTGCGCGTGGTGGGCAACAAGGTGCAGGGGCCGGACGACCTGGAGTTCCTGCGGGCGGAGACCGGGGACGACCTGCTGGTGACCGTGGGCCACTCCGACTGGGTGCGCTCCATGGAGAAGGGCCGGCCGCCGCACTTCGCCTCGCTCGAGGAGCCCAACCGCCGCGCCCTGCGCGTGATGCACGAGACCGCGGACGCCTCGTACGGGTCGCGGGACCGGGAGCGCTACACCCGGCAGATGGTCCACTTCCACCTGAAGAACGCCGAGAGCTGGGGGAACGAGCGCACCGGCGCCGATCTGGCCGCCCAGGTCGACCCGGCCTTCGTCCTGGACGAACGGCTCACCCTCGCGAGGTAATCGCTCGCCCGGACGGGCGAATCTTCATCCAAAGTCCATTTGTGTGGATTACTCTCCATTTACCGACTCTTGGCAGTGACGAGACCGTCACGTTCCGTCGACACCCCTGCCCAGAATTCGGCAGCAGCAGCTCAGCACAGCACCCGCCGCACAGCCGTGACCACGACCGCGTACGCGCACACCGCACGCAGCCGCGCCGCCCCGGAGGAGACGGGAACATGCACCCCACGCACCAGCCGAAAGCCCAGCCGCCCGGCCGTCCCCGCCGCCCGCAGGGCTCCCCGAAAGAACCACCGCGGGCCCCCGGGGCCCGTCCCCAGCCGTCGCCGGGAGCCCGCGGCGGACATTCCGCCGCCGCGTGGCGGCACGACCTGTCCGCCTCGGTCGCCGTCTTCCTGATCGCCGTACCGCTGTCGCTGGGCATCGCCCTGGCGACCGGCGCCCCGCTCCAGGCCGGACTGGTCGCCGCGGCGGTGGGCGGCATCGTCGCCGGACTGCTCGGCGGCGCCCCGCTCCAGGTCAGCGGCGCCGCCACCAGCCTGGTCGTGGTCACCGCCGACCTCGTCCAACGCTACGGCTGGCGCACCACCTGCGCCATCACCGTGCTCGCCGGCATCTGCCAACTCGCCCTCGGCACCGTACGGGTGGCCCGCGCGGCACTCGCCGTCAGCCCCGCGATCGTGCACGGGATGCTGGCCGGCATCGGCGCCGCCATCGCCATCGCCCAGCTCCATGTCGCCCTCGGCGGCAGTCCGGACAGCTCCGCCCTGGCCAATCTGGCCGCGCTGCCGGGCCAGTTGGCCGCGCCGCATCCCGGGGCGCTGCTGGTCGGGGCGGTGACCGTGGCCGTCCTCGTCCTGTGGCCGCGGCTGCCGGGCAGGGCGGGCCACGCGCTGCGCTCCGCCCTGCCGGCGCCGCTGGCCGCGATCGCGGCGGCGACGGCGGTCGGCGTCCCCATCGCCCTGCCCCGGGTGGAGCTGCCCGCGCTGCACGCGGTGGCGCTGCCGGGGCTGCCGGAGGGGCCGGTCGCGGGTATCGCGGCCGCCGTCCTGACGGTCACGCTGGTGGCCAGCATGGAATCGCTGCTGTCCGCGGTGGCGATCGACAAGCTCCGTACGGGCCGCGCCGAACCGGGCGACGGCACCGGCGGCCGCGCCGACCTGAACCGCGAACTGCTCGGCCAGGGCGCCTCGAACGTCTTCTCCGGACTGCTCGGCGGGCTGCCGATCGCCGGCGGTGCGATCCGCGGTTCGGCGAACGTCGCCGCGGGCGCCCGCACCCGCCGGGCCACGGTGCTGCACGGCGTGTGGGTGCTGGTGTGCGCCGGGCTGCTGGCCGGGGTGCTGGAGCTGATCCCGCTGGCCGCGCTCGCCGCGCTGGTGATGGTGGTCGGCGTGAAGATGGTGAGCTTCGCGCACATCAGGCATGTGCAGCGGCACCGGGAGTTCCCGGTGTACGCGGCCACGCTGGTCGCGGTCGTCGCCTTC
The DNA here is from genome assembly GCF_044751205.1 of Streptomyces sp. NPDC088732. Taxonomy (NCBI): domain Bacteria; kingdom Bacillati; phylum Actinomycetota; class Actinomycetes; order Kitasatosporales; family Streptomycetaceae; genus Streptomyces; species Streptomyces sp. NPDC088732. Next base: position 279,134 of record NZ_JBIVLI010000009.1, on the reverse strand, counting down.
GGCGTCCTCGCGGGCGTGACGACCGGCATCGTGGTGGCGGTCTTTCTGTCGCTGCGGCGGCTGACGCACACCCGGATCACGGTGCTGGAGGAGTCCGGTGTCCACCGGGTGCACGTACGGGGTCAGTTGACGTTCCTCGCGGTGCCCCGGCTGACCCGGTCACTGGCGGAGGTCCCGGACGGGGCCAACGCGGTGATCACGCTGGACGGCTCCTTCATGGACCACGCGGCGTACGAAAGCCTGCACCACTGGTGCGAGGCGCACCGGGCGCGCGGCGGCTGGGCGACGCTCACCGGCCGCACCGGTACGCCGATCACGGTCCCGGCCAGCACGCACGCGTGCCGCCCGTGGACGCCGTGGCGCAACCACCACTGCACCAAGCCGGGTGCCGGATCCGGCGGGGCCGGGCAACTCGTCGGCGGGCTCAGCGCCTTCCAGCGCAACACGGCCCCGCTGGTCAGGGAGGAACTGGCACGGCTCGCCCGTGAGGGTCAGCGGCCCACCCAGCTCTTCCTCACCTGCGCCGACTCGCGCCTGGTCACCAGCATGATCACCTCCAGTGGCCCGGGCGACCTGTTCACGGTGCGCAATGTGGGCAATCTGATGCCGCCGCCGGGTGCCGACGCCTCCTGCGACTCGGTCGGCGCGGCCATCGAGTACGCGGTGGAGGTGCTGAAGGTCGGCAGCATCACCGTGTGCGGCCATTCCGGCTGCGGCGCGATGCAGGCGCTGCTCGGCGGCGCCGGCCGCGATCCGGGCGCGCAGACGCCGCTGGCGCGCTGGCTGCGGCACGGGCGTCCGAGCCTGGCCCGGATGGAGCGGATCGGCCGGCTGGGGCGCGGCGAGGTCGCGGTCGCCGACCGCCCGGTGACCGACGACCTGGAACGGCTCTGCCTGGTCAATGTCGTGCAGCAGCTCGACCACCTGATGGCGCACGCCTGTGTCGCCCGCAGGGTGGCCGAGGGGTCCCTGCAGCTGCACGGCATGTACTTCCACGTCGCGGAGGCCCAGGCGTACGTCCTCGACGCCGGGACCGGCACGTTCGCCGCCGTGCGCCCGGAGGAGCCCGCCCCGGTCCGCTGACCGGCGGAGCCCCCGCCGCACCCACTGTCCCCCGGCCCGCCGGCCGTCCGCCGGCGGGCCGGGGTGCGCGCGGGGTGCGGATCGCGCGCGCCGCCACCATGACAGGTCTAAACCAATATTCGCCGCGAACCCTTGTCATCCCGCCCCCGTGCTGGTGAGCTATGGCCTGGGACACACGAGGACCCCTGCGAAGGAGCACGGCGTGAGCAACGAGAGCCTGGCCAACCTTTTGAAGGAGGAGCGCCGGTTCGCTCCGCCCGCCGACCTGGCGGCCGGTGCCAATGTCACCGCGGAGGCCTACCGGCAGGCGGGCGAGGACCGGCTGGGCTTCTGGGCGGCGCAGGCCCGCCGGCTGGCCTGGGCGAAGGAGCCGACCGAGACGCTGGACTGGTCGAACCCGCCGTTCGCCAAGTGGTTCGCCGACGGCACGCTGAACGTGGCGTACAACTGCGTCGACCGGCACGTGGAGGCCGGCAACGGCGACCGCGTCGCCCTCCACTTCGAGGGCGAGCCCGGCGACACCCGGGCCGTCACCTATGCCGAGCTGAAGGACGAGGTCAGCCGGGCCGCCAACGCCCTCACGGCGCTCGGCGTCCAGGCCGGCGACCGGGTCGCGGTCTACATGCCGATGATCCCCGAGACCGTCGTGGCGATGCTGGCCTGCGCCCGCATCGGCGCCGCCCACTCGGTGGTCTTCGGCGGCTTCTCCGCCGACGCCCTGGCCGCCCGCATCCAGGACGCGGACGCGAAGCTCGTCATCACGGCCGACGGCGGCTACCGCCGCGGCAAGCCCTCGGCGCTCAAGCCCGCCGTGGACGACGCCGTGGACCGCACCGAGAGCGTGAGCAAGGTGCTGGTCGTCCGCCGCACCGGCCAGGAGGTCGCCTGGACCGAGGGCCGCGACGTGTGGTGGCACGAGGCGCTGGAGGCGCAGAGCACCGAGCACACCCCGGAGCCCTTCGAGGCCGAGCACCCACTGTTCATCCTCTACACCTCCGGCACGACGGGTAAGCCCAAGGGCATCCTGCACACCTCCGGCGGCTATCTCACCCAGGCCGCGTACACCCACCACGCGGTGTTCGACCTCAAGCCGGAGACCGACGTCTACTGGTGCACGGCCGACGTCGGCTGGGTCACCGGCCACTCGTACATCGTGTACGGGCCGCTGGCCAACGGCGCGACCCAGGTGCTGTACGAGGGCACCCCCGACACCCCGCACCAGGGCCGCTTCTGGGAGATCGTCCAGAAGTACGGGGTCTCGATCCTCTACACGGCGCCCACCGCGATCCGCACCTTCATGAAGTGGGGCGACGACATCCCCGCCAAGTTCGACCTGTCCTCGCTGCGCGTCCTGGGCAGCGTCGGCGAGCCGATCAACCCCGAGGCGTGGATCTGGTACCGCGAGCACATCGGCGGCGGCCGCTGCCCGATCGTGGACACCTGGTGGCAGACCGAGACCGGCGCCATGATGATCTCCCCGCTGCCCGGCGTGACGGAGACCAAGCCCGGCTCCGCGCAGCGCGCCCTGCCCGGCATCTCCGCGACCGTCGTGGACGACGAGGCGAACGAGGTGCCCAACGGCGCCGGCGGCTACCTCGTGCTGACCGAGCCGTGGCCGTCGATGCTGCGCACCATCTGGGGCGACGACCAGCGCTACCTGGACACGTACTGGTCCCGGTTCGAGGGCCGCTACTTCGCGGGCGACGGCGCCAAGAAGGACGACGACGGCGACATCTGGCTGCTCGGCCGGGTCGACGACGTGATGCTGGTGTCCGGCCACAACATCTCCACCACCGAGGTCGAGTCGGCGCTCGTGTCGCACCCGAAGGTCGCCGAGGCCGCCGTCGTCGGCGCCGCCGACGACACCACCGGCCAGGCGATCGTCGCGTTCGTGATCCTGCGCGGCGCCGCCCTGGGCGACGACGGCGACGAGCTGATCGCCCAGCTCCGCGACCACGTGGCCAAGACGCTCGGCCCGATCGCCAAGCCGAAGCGGATCCTCACGGTGGCGGAACTGCCGAAGACCCGCTCCGGCAAGATCATGCGCCGTCTGCTGCGGGACGTCGCCGAGAACCGGCAGCTCGGGGACGTCACGACGCTGACCGACTCCACGGTCATGGACCTCATCCAGGCGAAGCTGCCCTCCGCCCCCGGCGAGGACTGAGCACACTCCGCGGTGCGGACGCAGGGCCCCTTCGGGGGCCTTTCGTCTGTCCGCGCGCGTCCTGCGACGCCTGGGGGAGGTCCGTAAGGTGAGCAGGGCCGGAGCAGCCCGGCGGCCCCGCCCGTTAGGCTGGAAGCGCGTTAGAAACGCGACAGAAAACAGGGCGTGCCGGGAAGTCTGGTCGGCGAGGTGTACAGCCATTGCCGCACCCGACCGGAGGTCCACCCGTGAACGCGTCCAACCGCCGCCGTTCCGTCTTCCTGGGGCGCATCCCGCTCCTGGAGCGGAACTACGTCGCCGAGGCGCTGCGCGCGGAGACCGTCGGCGGCATGCTGCTGCTCCTGGCGGCGGTGGCGGCCCTGGTCTGGGCGAACAGCCCGGTGAGCGCCTCGTACACGGCGACCGTCGGCCATCATTTCGGCCCCGCCGTCCTGCATCTGGACCTGTCGGTGTCGCACTGGGCCGCGGACGGCCTGCTGACGGTGTTCTTCTTCGTCGCCGGCATCGAGCTCAAGCGCGAACTGGTGGTCGGCGAACTTCGCACCCGGTCGGCCGCGGCGCTGCCCGTCATCGCCGCCGTGTGCGGCATGGCGGTGCCCGCGGCCGTGTACGCGGTGGTGAACGCGGCGGGCGGGGGCTCGCTGCAGGGCTGGGCGGTGCCGACGGCGACCGACATCGCCTTCGCGCTCGCGGTGCTGGCGGTGCTCGGCACCTCGCTGCCCTCCGCGCTGCGCGCCTTCCTGCTCACGCTCGCCGTCGTCGACGACCTCCTCGCGATCCTGATCATCGCGGTCTTCTTCACCAGCGGCATCGACTTCGCGGCCCTCGGCCTGGCCTTCGCCGGCCTCTTCCTGTTCTGGCTGCTGCTGCGCAAGGAGGTCCGCGGCTGGTACGTCTACGTGCCGCTGGCCGTGGCCAACTGGGGCCTGATGCACGCCAGCGGGGTGCACGCGACCATCGCGGGCGTGGCGATGGGCCTGATGCTGCGCTGCCACCACCGCGAGGGTGAGAAGGAGTCGCCGGGCGAGCGGATCGAGCACCTTGTGCGGCCTGTGTCGGCGGGGCTGGCGGTGCCGCTGTTCGCGCTCTTCTCGGCCGGGGTGCCGGTCACCGGGGGAGCGCTCGGGCAGGTGTTCACCCGTCCGGAGACGCTGGGAGTGGTGCTCGGCCTGGTCGTCGGCAAGGCGGTGGGTGTCTTCGGCGGCACCTGGCTCGCGGCCCGCTTCACCAGGGCGGAGCTCAATCGCGACCTGGCGTGGGCGGACGTGCTGGCCGTGGCCTCGCTCGCGGGGATCGGCTTCACGGTGTCACTGCTCATCGGCGAGCTGGCCTTCGCGGGGGACGAGGTGCTGACGCCGGAGATCAAGGCGGCGGTGCTGGTGGGCTCGTGCACGGCGGCCCTGTGCGCCGCCGTCCTGCTGAAGCTGCGCGACAACAAGTACCGCGGCATGTGCGAGGACGAGGAGCGGGACACCGACGCGGACGGCATCCCCGACGTCTACGAATGGGGCAACCCGGAGTTCCATCTGCGCATGGCCGCGATCCACGACGCGAAGGCGGCCGAGCACCGCAGGCTCGCGGAAGTGGCGCGCTCCGGCGGCGCGGACGAGGATGAGTCGGGCATGATCGGGGGGTAGCCGTAACCCACTTGCCCGTTATGACTTCACGATGAACCGACGAACGACGGAGGACGCGATGAGCCCAGCGGACGTGGACAAGCCCGTGGCGGTGACCGTGACCGCGAACGGCGGCCGCAGTCTCGGCCAGCTCTTCGCCGCGGCCACGGCGGATCTCTCGGAGCTGATCCACGAGGAGATCGCCCTCGCCAAGGCCGAACTCCGGCAGGACGCCAAGCGTGCCGGCATCGGTGGCGGGGCGATCGGCGCGGCCGGCATCCTCGCGCTCTTCGCGCTGCCCGTGCTGAGCTTCGCGGCCGCCTACGGCATCCACAACCTGGGCCTGGGGCTCGCCTGGTCGTTCCTGATCGTCGGCGGCGCGTTCCTGGTGCTGGCCGGTCTGCTGGGCCTGCTGGCGATGGCGAAGTTCAAGAAGATCAAGAAGCCGGAGCGCAGCATCGCCTCCGCCAAGGAGACCGCCGCCGTGCTCCAGGGCGTCAAGCCGCACCCCCGCCCTTCGGAAACGGAGGGCACGCTCCAGGCGAAGGTATGACACGCTCAAGGCATGACGGTCGCTGACAGTTCCTCGGTGGTACGGATCGACGGGCCCTGGACCCACCGGGATGTCGCGGCGAACGGAGCGCGCTTCCACATCGCCGAGGCGGGTGACGGGCCGCTGGTGCTGCTGCTGCACGGCTTCCCGCAGTTCTGGTGGACCTGGCGGGACCAGCTGACCGCCCTGGCCGACGCGGGCTTCCGCGCGGTCGCGATGGACCTGCGCGGGGTGGGCGGCAGCGACCGCACGCCGCGCGGCTACGACCCGGCGAACCTGGCGCTCGACGTCACCGGTGTGATCCGCTCGCTCGGCGAGCCGGACGCCGCGCTGGTCGGCCACGACCTCGGCGGCTACCTGGCGTGGACGGCGGCCGCGATGCGGCCCAAGCTGGTGCGCCGGCTGGCGGTCAGTTCGATGCCCCATCCGCGGCGCTGGCGCACGGCGATGCTCTCGGACCTGCGGCACAGCGCGGCGGGAGCGTACGTGTGGGGCTTCCAGCGGCCGTGGATCCCCGAGCGCCGGCTGGTCGCGGACGACGCCGCGCTCGTGGGGCAGCTGCTGCGGGACTGGTCGGGACCGCGGATGCCGGACGACGAGGTGGTCGAGGTCTACCGCCGGGCGATGAGCATCCCGTCCACGGCGCACTGCTCGATCGAGCCGTACCGCTGGATGGTCCGCTCGCTGGCCCGGGTGGACGGCTTCCAGTTCAACCGCCGGATGAAGCGCCCGGTACGGGTGCCGACGCTGCATCTGCACGGCTCGCTCGACCCGGCGATGCGCGCGCGGCACGCCGCGGGCAGCGGTGAGTACGTCGAGGCGCCCTACCGCTGGCGGCTGTTCGACGGTCTCGGGCACTTCCCGCACGAGGAGGACCCGGCGGCGTTCTCGGCCGAGCTGATCAACTGGCTGAAGGACCCCGAGCCCGACCGTTGATCGTCGGCCGTTAATCCCATATGACCATCAGCCAAATGCCGGACGCATAGGCCAATTGATGGACCCACAGGCGATTACGGACCTTGGACCCCGGGCAGACAGCTCGGTATGGGCTGGACGCACGACTACCGTGACGTGTCACGCGATCGCCGCGCCAACGGAGCGCGCAACATCACCGGGACCGCGGCCCCGGACCACCGGCCGGGCGACTCGGGGCTCGGCATCCCGCACATCCTGAGGCGGCGCGCCCGATGGGTCGGCGCCCGCCTCCGGCACACCCGCAGCGGCTGACGAACTCCCCCGCCACCGGCGGAAGCACCCCGCCCGCACGGGCTCTCACAGGGCACACGCCTGCGTGTCGACCTGCCGGTCCGCCGTACGCCCGGCCTGGACGTCGGCCCGGACCTCGTCCGCCGTCAGGGCGTAGCCGGTGTCCGCGTCGTCCAGCGACTTGGCGAACACGACGCCGTACACCCGGCCGTCGGGAGTCAGCAGCGGGCCCCCGGAGTTGCCCTGCCGTACGAGGGTGAACAGGGAGTAGACGTCGCGGTGGACCGTACCGCGGTGGTAGATGTCCGGGCCCGTCGCCGAGATGCGGCCGCGCACCCGGGCGGCACGGACGTCGAAGCCGCCGTTCTCCGGGAAACCGGCCACGATCGCGCCGTCGCGGGACTTGGCGTCGCCGCCGGTGAAGGCCAACGGGGGCGCCGACAGCGCGGGGACGTCGATGACGGCGATGTCGCGCTGCCAGTCGTAGAGCACGACCTTGCCGTCGTACACCCGGCCCACGCCGCCGATCTGCACGGTGGGGTTGTCGACGCCGCCGACGACATGGGCGTTGGTCATCACCCGGTGCGGCGCGAAGACGAAGCCGGTGCCCTCCAGCACCTTGCCGCAGCTGGGCGCCGTGCCCACGACCTTCACGATGCTGCGCCTGGCCTCGCCGACGACCCGGCTGCCGGCGAGCGCGGGGTCCGGCGCGGGCACGTCGGTGATCGGCTCGGTGCCGAACGGCGAGAAGACCTGCGGGAGTCCGTTCTGCGCGAGCGCGGAACTGAAGTCGGCGAACCAGGTGTCGGCGGCCGGCGGCACGATCCGCGCCACCCCCAGCAGCACCTTGGACGAGCGGACCTCACGGCCCAGGGTCGGCAGCGTGGTGGTCGTGGCGAGGGCGGAACCGATGAGCCAGGCCACCAGCAGCATGGCCAGGACGTTGACCAGCGCCCCGCCGATCGCGTCCACGGCGCGGGCGGGGGACCAGCTGACGTGTGTGCGGACCTTGTTGCCCAGATGCGTGGTGAACGCCTGCCCCACCGAGGCGCACACGATCACCAGGACCACGGCGGCGACCACCGCGACCGTGCCCGGTGCGGAGTTCCCGGTGACCTCGTGCCAGATCACGGGCAGCACGTAGATCGCGACCAGACCACCGCCGAGGAAGCCGATCACCGACATCACGCCGACGATGAATCCCTGGCGGTAGCCCACGATCGCGAACCACACGGCGGCCAGCAGCAGCACGATGTCCAGCACATTCACCTGCACACCGTCTCATGGCCACTCAACCCAGTGGGACCGTCTTTGCCCGATCCCAAGGCCGCTCCCAGCCCGCGAAGTGGAGAATCCGGTCGATCAGGCCCGCCGTGAAGCCCCACACCAGGGCGCCCCCGACCTGGAACGCGGGCCCGCGGTAGCCGCTGGGGTGCCGGACCGTGACGCGGTTCGCGGGGTCGGTCAGCTCGTCGACCGGCGCCGTGAACACCCGCGCGGTCTCGGCGAGGTCGACCGCGCCCACCGGGCTCGGGGTGTGCCACCAGCCCAGCACCGGCGTCACCACGAACCCGCTCACCGGGATGTACAGCCGCGGCAGCACACCGAACAGCTGCACTCCGGTGGGGTCGAGGCCGGTCTCCTCCCATGCCTCGCGCAGCGCGGCGCGCAGCGGTCCGGCGCCCTCCGGGTCGCCGTCCTCGGGGTCGAGCGCACCGCCGGGGAAGGACGGCTGCCCGGCGTGCGAGCGCAGCGAGGCCGCGCGCTCCATCAGGAGCAGCTCGGGGCGTCCCGTCCCGCCCCCGTCGCCGAAGAGGACCAGGACGGCGGAGGGGCGCCCTCCGGTGGGCGGCGGCAGGAAGCGGCTCAGCTGCTCCGGCTCCACCGCGTCGGCCGCTCGGGCCACCGGCTCCAGCCACTCCGGCAGCCCCTCGCGCCGCACCTCGACGCCGTTGATCCCCGGGCCTTCGACGTTGTTGACGCTGTTGATGCCGTCGACGCCATGACGTGCTCCGGTCACTCCACCTCCAGCGGGGGCGCCGCCGTGCCCGGGTAACCGGGAGGCGGCTTCAGCCGCTGGCCCGGGGCGCCGCCCATCTCGTACTTCAGCAGTTTTCTCGCCTTCTCCGGATCGGTCTCGCCCTCCCCGTACGACGGGCAGAGCGGGGCGATCGGGCAGGCCCCGCAGGCGGGGCGGCGGGCGTGGCAGATCCGGCGGCCGTGGAAGATCAGCCGATGGGACACCATCGTCCACTCGCTCTTGGGGAAGATCGCCATGACGTCCTGCTCGACCTTCTCCGGGTCCTCGGAGGCGGTCCAGCCGAAGCGGCGGGCGAGCCGCCCGAAATGGGTGTCGACGGTCAGGCCGGGGACGCCGAACGCGTTGCCCAGGACGACGTTGGCGGTCTTGCGGCCGACGCCGGGCAGGGTGACCAGGTCCTCCAGCCGGCCGGGGACCTCGCCGCCGAAGCGGTCGCGCAGCGCGGCCGACAGGCCGAGCAGCGAGCGCGCCTTGGCGCGGAAGAAGCCGGTGGGGCGGATCAGCTGCTCCAGCTCCTCCGGGTCGGCGGCCGCCAGGTCCTCCGGCGTCGGGTACCGGGCGAAGAGCCGGGGCGTGGTCTGGTTGACCCTCAGGTCGGTGGTCTGCGCGGAGAGCACCGTGGCCACCAGGAGCTGGAAGGGGTCCTCGAAGTCCAGCTCGGGGTGGGCGTACGGGTACAGCTCGGCGAGTTCGCGGTTGATGCGGCGGGCCCGGCGCACCATCGCCAGACGGGACTCGGGCTTCCGGGCACCTCGCGCACGGCCGCCGGCGGGCTTCGCGGGAGCCTGTTCGCTCAGGGCTGAATCGGCCTCCGGCGTCACCCGCCCGGCCCCTCCACCCTGCTGTTTCCTGCGCACGCTCGGCGTATCAGACACCCGGCCAGCCTAAGCCTCGGCACCGACAATCGCCCTGGAGTGCCGCGATCCGGCCCCCGAAAGGACCCCCGGGGCGCTCGCCCGCGAACACATAAGACAGACTTGTGATTGATCGCACTGTTTTACTGTCGGGCATGATGGGGACCGACCCAGCGATGTCGACAAGGAGAGAGCACGTGGACGACGTTCTGCGGCGCGCACCGCTTTTCGCGGCGCTCGACGATGAGCAGGCCGCTGAACTGCGCGCCTCGATGGCGGAGGTCACGCTCGCGCGCGGCGACTCGCTGTTCCACGAGGGTGAACCCGGGGACCGGCTGTACGTCGTCACCGAGGGCAAGGTGAAGCTGCACCGCACGTCCCCCGACGGCCGCGAGAACATGCTGGCCGTGGTGGGCCCCGGCGAGCTGATCGGTGAGCTGTCGCTCTTCGACCCCGGCCCGCGCACCGCGACCGCCACCGCACTGACCGAGGTCAAGCTGCTCGGCCTCGGCCACGGCGACCTCCAGCCCTGGCTCAACGCCCGGCCCGAGGTCTCCACCGCCCTGCTGCGGGCCGTCGCGCGCCGCCTGCGGCGCACCAACGACGTGATGTCGGACCTGGTCTTCTCCGATGTGCCCGGCCGCGTGGCCAAGGCGCTGCTGGACCTGTCGCGCCGCTTCGGCGTGCAGTCCGAGGAGGGCATCCACGTCGTCCACGACCTGACGCAGGAGGAGCTGGCCCAGCTGGTCGGCGCCTCGCGCGAGACCGTGAACAAGGCGCTCGCCGACTTCGCGGGCCGCGGCTGGCTGCGCTTGGAGGCCCGCGCGGTCATCCTGCTGGACGTCGAGCGGCTGGCCAAGCGCTCGCGCTGACCCGTTACATCCGTAAGGGGCGCCCACTCTTGTGGGCGCCCCTTACGCGTTCCGTGCCGGGGGAGGGACGGCGTCAGATCAGCCCGTGCTCCAGCAGGTAGTCCAGCTGCGCGCGCACCGACAGCTCGGCCGCCGGCCACAGGGCCCGGTCCACGTCCGCGTAGACGTGCGCGACGACCTCGGACGGGGTGGTGCGCCCCTCCTCCACCGCCGTCTCCACCTGGGCGAGGCGGTGGGCGCGGTGGGCGAGGTAGAACTCGACCGCGCCGCGCGCGTCCGCCAGCACCGGCCCGTGCCCGGGCAGGACGGTCGTGACCCCGCCGTCCACAGCCAGCGCCTGGAGCCGGCGCAGGGAGTCGAGGTAGTCGCCGAGGCGGCCGTCGGGGTGGGCGACGACGGTGGTGCCGCGGCCGAGGACGGTGTCGCCCGTCAGCACCGCCCCGTCGGCCGGGAGATGGAACGACAGGGAGTCCGCGGTGTGCCCGGGGGTGGGGACGACACGCAGTTCCAGGCCGCCGGTGGTGATCACGTCCCCCGCGCCCAGCCCCTCGTCGCCCAGGCGCAGCGCCGGGTCCAGGGCCCGTACGGCGGTACCGGTCAACTCGGCGAAGCGGGCCGCGCCCTCGGCGTGGTCGGGGTGGCCGTGGGTGAGCAGGGTCAGGCCGATCCGCTTGCCGAGCGAATGCGCCGTGGAGACGACGGTGCTCAGGTGCCCCTCGTCCAGCGGGCCCGGGTCGATGACGACGGCGAGGTCGGAGTCGGGCTCGCCGACGATCCAGGTATTGGTGCCGTCCAGGGTCATCGGCGAGGGGTTGGGGGCCAGCACGCACAGCGCCCGCTCGGTGGCGCGGCCGCCGACCGCGCCGCGGGGGTTGCCCGGAGGCAGGGACGAGGTCATTCGCCGGCTCCCATGCGCTTGGTGAACTCCTCGTGGCCGGGCCAGCTCAGCACGATCTCCTCGCCCACGAGTTCGGCCTTCGCCAGGACCGGTGTCAGGTCCCTGCCCTCCCCGGCGGCCGCCAGGGCCGCCTCGGCGGAGTCGTACGGCAGCAGCCCGCGCAGCGTCGCGATCGTCGGCGGCAGCATGACCATCTCGCCGCGGTCGTAACCGGCGACGGCCTCCTGCGGGCGCAGCCACTCCGTGCGGTCGGCCTCCCCCGACACGTCGCGGGTCCGCTGACCGGGCGGCAGCGCGGTGAGGAAGAACCAGGTGTCGTAGCGGCGCTCCTCGAACTCCGGGGTGATCCACCGCGCCCAGGGGCCGAGCAGATCGGAGCGGAGCACCAGCGAGCGGCGGTCCAGGAAGTCCGAGAAGGACAGGTCGTGGGAGACCAGCGCGCGGCGGTCCGCCTCCCAGTCCTCGCCGGTGGTGTCGTCCACGACCGAGCCCCCGTCCGGGCCGGCCAGCAGCACACCGGACTCCTCGAACGTCTCGCGCACCGCGGCGCACACGATCGCCTGCGCCTCGGCCGGTCCCAGGCCCTCGCCCAGGCGCCGCGCCCACTGCTCCGGCGCCGGGCCGGCCCACGCGACCGGGCGCTCGTCGCGCCGGTCGACACCGCCGCCGGGGTAGGCGTACACGCCCGCGGCGAACGCCATGGAGGCGCGCCGGCGCAGCATGTGGACCGCGGGGCCGCGGCCGGTCTCGCGCAGCAGCAGGACGGTGGCCGCCCGGCGGGGCTCGACGGGCTCCAGCGTGCCCTGGGTGAGCGCCCTGATCCGCTCGGGCCAGCTGGGCGGGAACCACTGGCCGTTCGTGGTGGTCATGGGGCGGATGCTATGCGCTGGCGCGGGGATGTTCGACAGTGCGCCCCCGCCGGGGGCCGGGCGTCCAGGGGGCCGGGCCCCCTGGACACGGACCGCGGGAGGTCAGCCCGCGGGCTCCAGCTCGACCTGGATCTCCACCTCGACGGGGGCGTCCAGCGGGAGCACGGCCACGCCGACCGCGCTGCGCGCGTGGACACCGGCGTCGCCGAGGACCTGGCCCAGCAACTCGCTCGCGCCGTTGACGACCCCGGGCTGCCCGGTGAAGTCGGGGGCGGAGGCGACAAAACCGACGACCTTGACGACCCGCTTCACCCGGTCGAGGTCGCCGGCCACGGACTTGACGGCCGCCAGAGCGTTGAGCGCGCAGATGCGCGCGAGGTCCCGGGCCTGCTCGGGGGTGACCTCGGCGCCGACCTTGCCGCAGGTCGTCAGCTTGCCGTCGACCAGCGGGAGCTGGCCCGCCGTGAAGACGTACGACCCGGAGAGCACCGCGGGCACGTACGCCGCCAGGGGCGCCGCCACCTCGGGCAGTGTCAGCCCGAGGTCGACGAGCCGCTGCTCGACGGCGCTCACGCGCCCTTCTCCCGCTTGAGGTACGCCACCAACTGCTCGGGGTTGTTGGGGCCGGGCACGACCTGGACGAGCTCCCAGCCGTCCTCGCCCCAGGTGTCCAGAATCTGCTTCGTCGCGTGTACCAGCAGCGGCACGGTCGCGTATTCCCACTTGGTCATGAGGGGACTGTAATGCCTCGCACAGCCGAGCCCCCGAGTAGCCCCGCCCTCCACTGGTTAGGCTCGAAGACGTGAGGCTCCACATCGTGACGGGCAAGGGCGGGACGGGAAAGACGACCGTCGCCGCCGCGCTGGCGCTGGCACTGGCCGCCGAGGGACGGCGCACCCTGCTGGCCGAGGTGGAGGGGCGCCAGGGCATCGCGCAGCTCTTCGAGACCGAGGCGCTGCCGTACGAGGAGCGGAAGATCGCCGTCGCCCCGGGCGGCGGCGAGGTGCACGCGCTGGCCATCGACGCCGAACAGGCGCTCCTGGACTACCTCGACATGTTCTACAAGCTCGGCCGCGCCGGCCGGGCGCTGAAGAAGCTCGGCGCCATCGACTTCGCGACCACCGTCGCCCCGGGCGTACGGGACGTGCTGCTCACCGGCAAGGTGTGCGAGGCCGTGCGCCGCAAGGACCGCGCGGGCTGGCGGACGTACGACGCGGTTGTCCTCGACGCGCCGCCGACCGGCCGGATCACCCGCTTCCTGAACGTCAACGACGAGGTCGCGGGGCTGGCCCGGTTCGGTCCGATACACAATCAGGCGCAGTCCGTGATGCGGGTGCTGAAGTCCCCCGACACCGCGGTGCACCTGGTCACCCTGCTGGAGGAGATGCCGGTGCAGGAGACCCTGGACGGTGTGGCGGAGCTGCACGCGGCCGGTCTGCCCACCGGTGCCGTCATCATCAACATGGTCCGCCCGGTGCTGATGGACGGCGACGCCGTGGCCGCGGCGAGCAGCGAGCGGCGCACCGCCCTCGCCAAGGCGCTCTCCCAGGCCGGCCTGGGCGGCGCCCGCCGCGGCGGGCTGGCGGAGCGGCTGATCGACCCCCTGCTGGCGCAGGCGCACGAGCACGCCGAGCGGGTCGCGCTGGAGCGAGCCCAGCGCGCGGAGCTCGCCGGGCTCGGCCTGCCGTCGTACGAGCTGGGTCAGCTGGCCGACGGCGTCGATCTCGGCGGGTTGTACAGATTGGCCGAAAATCTGCGGAAACAGGGGCTGGGGGTCGCATGAGTCTGGACAGTCCGGTATTGGACATCGACGCGCTGCTGGACGATCCGGCGACCCGGATCGTCGTGTGCTGCGGCTCCGGCGGGGTCGGCAAGACCACCACGGCCGCCGCCCTGGGCGTGCGCGCCGCCGAGCGGGGCCGCAGGGCGGTCGTGCTGACCATCGACCCGGCACGCCGGCTGGCCCAGTCGATGGGGCTCACGGAGCTGGACAACACCCCCCGCAGGGTCGCCGGCATCGACGAGTCCGCGGGCGGTGAACTGCACGCGATGATGCTGGACATGAAGCGGACGTTCGACGAGGTCGTGGTGCAGCACAGCGACCCCGACCGGGCCCGCGCGATCATCGACAACCCCTTCTACCAGTCGCTCTCCGCGGGCTTCGCCGGCACGCAGGAGTACATGGCGATGGAGAAGCTGGGCCAGCTGCGGGCGCTGGACGCCTGGGACCTGATCGTGGTCGACACGCCCCCGAGCCGCTCCGCGCTGGACTTCCTGGACGCCCCCAAGCGGCTGGGGTCCTTCCTGGACGGCCGCTTCATCCGGCTGCTCATGGCCCCGGCGAAGGTCGGCGGGCGGGCCGGGGTGAAGTTCCTGAACGTCGGGATGTCGATGATGACCGGGGTGCTCAGCAAGGTCATGGGTGCCCACTTGCTCAAGGACGTGCAGACCTTCGTGGCGGCGATGGACTCGATGTTCGGCGGCTTCCGCTCCCGGGCGGACGCCACGTACAAGCTGCTCCAGGCCCGCGGCACCGCGTTCCTGGTGGTCGCGGCGCCGGAGCGGGACGCGCTGCGCGAGGCGGCGTACTTCGTGGAACGGCTCGCCGCGGAGGACATGCCGCTGGCCGGGCTGGTGCTGAACCGGGTGCACAGCAGCGGTGCGGCGCAGCTCACGGCCGAACGGGCGCTGGCCGCGGCGGAGGCGCTGGCCGAGGACACAGCTGACACTGCCGACCCCGCCGACAGCGACTCCATGACCGCCGAGTGGGATTCCGATTTCCCCGACGGAAAGAATCCATCAACTCCCCAGCTGACCAGGGAGTTTGACGAATCAACAGAAAATCTTCAAAACCGCGGCATTGTGGATCAGCCCGGCGGGAAGGCTGGACTCCGTACGGCCGACGGCACCGAAGGGACCCTCAGCACGGACCACAGCACTTCCGACCCCACCGATCCGGACGCGGATCCGTGGAGCGCCGACCGCCTCGCCGCCGGACTGCTGCGCCTGCACGCCGAGCGGATGCAGCTGGTCGCGCGTGAACGACGCACCCGCGACCGCTTCGTCTCCGTACACCCCGAAGTGCCCATGGTCGACGTCGCCGCCCTGCCGGGCGACGTGCACGACCTGGAGGGCCTGCGCGAGATCGGCGAACGCCTCGCGCAGGGTCAGCCGACGGCCGCGTAGTCGTCGTACTCACCGTCGTAGTCGTCGTCGCCCAGGTGCACGCCGGTGCTCTGCTCGTACTCCGTGCGCGCGGTCTCCAGCAGCCTGCGCCACGAGGTGACCGTGGGGCGCCGGCGCAGCAGTGCCCTGCGCTCGCGCTCGGTCATCCCGCCCCAGACACCGAACTCCACCCGGTTGTCCAAGGCGTCGGCCAGGCACTCCGTGCGTACCGGGCACCCCGTGCACACCGCCTTGGCCCTGTTCTGGGCCGCTCCCTGGACGAAAAGCTCGTCCGGATCCGTCGTGCGGCACGCGGCCTGCGTACTCCAGTCCGTAACCCAGCTGCTCATGCTGGCGCCGTCCTCTCCCGAATCGAGGCTCCCCCACGGCGGCAAGCGGCATATTCACCGTTGCCAGTTGAGGACGTTACGGAAGGTGGGCACGACGCAACAGCCCTTTCAGGCCCAATCTTGAATGGCCCGAACGGACTATGGGTCAGCGGTAGATCACCCTGGGGAGTGAGCGGGTGGCAAAACGGACTAACCGCGCATAAGCGGTCAAGCCACTCCCTTGGCGCCCCGAGCTTCACGCCATATGGCTGGCATATGACAGGAATTCGGGCAGTTCTCATCACCCACAAGAGTGAGGTCGGAAGACAGACGCGTGCGCGTCTTTGGCGCCTGTCTGTTACAGACTAGGCGAACAAGCATGCCCACGTCCTAGGAATCGCAACGTAAGCTGCACCTCATGGGTCACAAGCGATCAGGCGGCACGCGCGGCGGTGGCATCAGCACCGCGCAGCAGGCCGCCAAGTTCCTGGGTGTCAGTGTCCTGTCCGGCGTCGTGCTGGCCGGCATCGCGCTGCCCGCGGCGGGAGCGCTCGGGCTGAGCGCCAAGGGGACCGCGGCCGGCTTCGACTCGCTGCCCGGCGAACTCAAGCGTCCGCCGCTCTCCCAGAGCACCCAGATCCTGGACTCCAAGGGCGGTCTGATCGCGACCGTCTACTCGCGCGACCGCAAGGTCGTCCCCATCAGCGCGATCAACAAGACGATGCAGCAGGCCATCGTCGCCATCGAGGACGCCCGCTTCTACGAGCACGGCGCCATCGACGTCAAGGGCATCCTGCGCGCCCTGAACAAGAACGCCCAGGACGGCGGCGTCTCCGAGGGTGCCTCCACGCTGACCCAGCAGTACGTGAAGAACGTCTTCATCGAGGAGGCCGGCGACGACCCGACCAAGGTCGCCCAGGCCACCCAGCAGACCGTGGGCCGCAAGATCAAGGAGATGAAGTACGCCATCCAGCTCGAGGAGGAGCTGGGCAAGGAGAAGATCCTTGAGAAGTACCTCAACATCACCTTCTTCGGCGAGCAGGCCTACGGAGTCGAGTCCGCCGCGCGGCGCTACTTCAGCAAGCCCGCCAAGAACCTGACGCTGACCGAGTCCGCGCTGCTGGCGGGCATCGTCCAGTCGCCCAGCCGCTTCGACCCCGTCAACGACCCGCAGGAAGCCACCCAGCGCCGCAACATCGTGCTGCAGCGCATGGCCGACCTGAAGGACATCACGCAGACGCAGGCCGACGCGGCCAAGAAGAAGCCGCTGGGCCTCAAGGTCAGCCAGCCCAAGAACGGCTGCATCACGGCCGTCAGCGGCGCCGGCTTCTTCTGCGACTACGTGCGCGACGTCTTCCTCACCGACCCGACCTTCGGCAAGACCAAGACCGACCGCGCCAAGCGCTGGAACCAGGGCGGCCTCATCGTCCGCACCACCTTGGACCCGAAGGCCCAGCAGTCCGTCCAGGCGTCGATAAGCGATCACGTCTACCAGAGCGACGACGTCGCCACCGCGGTGACGCTGATCAAGCCCGGCACGGGCAAGATCGTCGCGATGGGGCAGTCGCGCCCGTACGGCTTCAAGAAGAACCAGACGCAGATCAACCTCTCCGTCGGCCAGTCCATGGGCGGCGGCGCCGGCTACCAGCCGGGCTCCACCTTCAAGGCCATCACCGCGGCCGCCGCGATCGAGCAGGGCACCGACCCGGCGCAGGTGTACCCGGCGCCGTACAAGATGGACTACCCGAGCCCGGTCACGACCTGCCGCGGCAACTGGCTGAACTCCCGGACGAACCCCGCCACGGTCGAGAACGAGAACGAGTCCGAGAAGGGCCCGTACTCGATGAAGGAAGCCACCGCCAAGTCGGTCAACACCTACTTCGTGCAGCTGATCAGCGACATCGGCGTGTGCCCGGTCACCGACATGGCCAAGGCCATGGGGATACAGCGCGCCAACGGCAAGGCCCTCGACCAGGTGCCCTCCATCACCCTGGGCACCCAGGAGGTCTCGCCGCTGACCATGGCGAACGCCTACGCGACCTTCGCCAACAAGGGCGTCTACTGCTCGCCGGTCGCCATCGAGTCGATCACCGACGCGGCCGGCAAGAAGCTGCCCGTGCCGAAGAGCGAGTGCAAGCGGGCCATGTCCGAGCAGACGGCCGCGACCCTCAACACCCTCCTCAAGGGCGTGGTCGAGGACGGCACCGGCCAGCAGGCGGGTCTGACCGACCGCGACAGCGCGGGCAAGACCGGTACGACCGACTTCCGCTACGCGGCCTGGTTCGTCGGCTACACCTCGGACCTGGCCGGCGCGGTGTGGGTCGGTGACCCGGCCCACAAGCGGCAGATGACCAACATCACCATCGGCGGCGTCTACCACGCCAAGGTCTTCGGCGCCGACACCCCGGGCCCGATCTGGAAGGACGCCATGGCCGGCGCCCTGTCCGGGACCACCTCCGACAGCCTGCCGACGGTCGCGATCCGCGAGCCGGAGAAGCCCCAGGACCACGGCGACGAGGGCGACGGCCACGGCCACGGCCCCGGCGACATCCGCGGCGGCGACAACGGCGGCGACCAGGGCGGCAACGGGAACGGAGGCGACGGAGGCTTCTTCGGCGGTCTCCTCGGCGGCAACGGCGGCGGCAACGGGAACGGGGCCGGCGGGGCCGGCCCGAACGACGGCGGTGCGGGCGGCGGCAGCGACGTCGGCACCACGGACGGCGGGGGCGTCACCCCCGGCAACGGCTGACACAGCCGGCCGCACCCGGCCACGCAGACGAAGGGGCGCCCCGGACCGCATCGGTCCGGGGCGCCCCTTCGTCGTCCTCTGCGTTCTCCTGGAGCGGGGACCCGCTCCCCCGCCCTCAGCCGCCCGCGAGCTGCCGCTTCACCTCGGCGGCGACCCGGCCGCCCTCGGCGAGGCCGGACACCTTCGGGTTCACGATCTTCATGACCGCGCCCATGGCCCGGGGCCCCTCGGCGCCCGACTCCTTGATCGCCGCGGAGACGATCCCGGCCAGCTCGGTGTCGTCCAGCTGCTTGGGCAGGTAGCGGGCGAGCACCTCGCCCTCCGCGAGCTCCCGCTCCGCGGACTCCTTGCGGCCGCCCTGCTCGAAGGCCTCGGCGGCCTCCCGGCGCTTCTTGGCCTCGCGGCCGATCACCTGGAGCACCTCGTCGTCGGAGAGCTCGCGCGCCTCCTTGCCCGCGACCTCCTCCTTGGTGATCGCGGTCAGGGTGAGGCGCAGGGTGGACGTGACGAGCTCGTCCCGTCCCTTCATGGCAGCCGTGAGGTCGTCGTGCAGACGCTGCTTGAGCGTGGTGGTCATGGCGTCGAGTCTGCCAGGTCCCTGCCGGGAGGGCCGGAGATTTATCGCTGACGAGCCGTCTGCCACCATGGGTGCATGCGCGCGCTATACGCAGTACCCCTGGGCATCACAGCCGTCGGCGCGGCCTGCGTGGCCTACGCGGCCGGCATCGAGGCACGCTCCTTCCGCCTGCGCAGGGTGCAGGTGCCCGTACTGCCGCCCGGCATGCGGCCCGTCCGCGTCCTGCAACTGTCGGACATCCACATGGTCAGCGGACAGAACAAGAAGCGCCGCTGG
Organism: Streptomyces sp. NPDC088732; assembly: GCF_044751205.1. Lineage (NCBI taxonomy): Bacteria > Bacillati > Actinomycetota > Actinomycetes > Kitasatosporales > Streptomycetaceae > Streptomyces > Streptomyces sp. NPDC088732. The sequence goes on along the minus strand of NZ_JBIVLI010000009.1, from coordinate 259,882 downwards.
CTGCAGTCCCTCGCCGGACTGCGGCCCGACTTCGTCGTCAACACCGGAGACAACCTCTCCGACCCCAACGGCGTCCCCGAGCTCCTCGACGCCCTGGGCCCGCTGCTGGACCTGCCCGGCGTGTACGTCTTCGGCTCCAACGACTACTACGCCCCCAAGCTGCGCAACCCCGCCCGCTACCTGCTGGAGCGGTCCCGCGGGGTCCACGGCCTCAACGGCAAGAACGACCCGGCGATCGGCGTCACCCGCAACCCGTGGGAGGACGTCCGCGACGCCTTCGACATGGCCGGCTGGGTCGGGGTCAACAACGCCCGCGGCCGCCTCAAGCTCGACGACGGCATCGAGATCGCCTTCACCGGCCTGGACGACCCCCACATCCGGCGCGACCGCTACACCGAGGTCGCCGGCGGCCCCGACAGCGGCGCCGACCTCTCCCTCGCCGTCGTCCACGCCCCCTACCTGCGGGTCCTCGACGCCTTCACCGCCGACCGCTACCCGCTGATCCTCGCCGGCCACACCCACGGCGGCCAGCTCTGCATCCCCTTCTACGGGGCCCTGGTCACCAACTGCGACATCGACCCGGACCGCGTGAAGGGCCTGTCCGCCCACGAGGCCGGCGGACACCGCTCCCACCTGCACGTCTCCGCGGGCTGCGGCACCAACCGCTACACCCCGGTCCGTTTCGCCTGCCCCCCGGAGGCCACCCTCCTCACCCTCGTCCCGGCCGGCTGAGCCACCCCGGAAAACCGGATTTCGTCTCCAGCGGCCGGTCCGCTAGAGTAATCCTCGTCGCGCCGGGCCGAAGGGTCACGACGCGACACCGGGGTGTGGCGCAGCTTGGTAGCGCGCTTCGTTCGGGACGAAGAGGCCGTGGGTTCAAATCCCGCCACCCCGACTTCGTGAGTTCAGGGCTCCTGGGAAATTCTCCCAGGAGCCCTGAGTCGTTGTGCGGCAAGCCGGGGGAGAGCTGCATGGGACTGGACGCCGCGCGCCTGGCGCGTATCGCCGCGACGACCGAGCACGTCCGTCCGTTCTGGGAGACCAGCCGCGATCCGCATCTGCTGCAAGAACGCCTGATGGAGCTGGACTGCCACGGAGTCGACGCCGTGCTCGTGACCAAGGAGCTCATGCGGTGTGACCTCGGCGACGCGCAACGGGCCTTCTTCAGTGCCCCGTGCAGGGACGCAGAACGGCGATTCCACAACGCAGCCATGGCCGCCCTTGCCCGGACGGCTGACTCCGTCGAGTACGAGGGCCCTGGTGCCGCCCCCGCGGCTGCCCCGCCCATGGCCTGACGATGCTGCGGCTCCGGATCGCGGGGCCTTCGGCGGTCCGTGATCGCATCCTGCCCGAACTACCGCGACGGCGGCCGACCGACGGCCCGCCTCACTTCGTCGTGCTCGCGCCGTCCGTACGATCGCGGTGCCGCCGCAGGAGTTCCCAACCGAGGCCGCCGAGTGCCGCGATCGTCGCGGCGACGCCGAGCCAGAGCTGCCCGGTGACATTCGCGGCGAACGCCAGCGTCGCAACGAGCAGGCCCAGCATTGAGGCGGCGGCTTGGCGCCACCGTCGCTTGACGCATTGGGCGACGATCACGCACGTCCCCAGCGCCAGGAAGAAGACCATCCCTGCGATCACCGCGTCAGCATAGGACCGGGGGCCGAAGTCCCGTACGCGAACGGTCGAGTCGGCGGGGGCGAACCTTCGCGTCCAGCCGTCTCGGAGGGCCGGGGCGGCTCGCGCCCACTCGCACCCGCGTGGGCGAGACCATCCAAACGGGCTCCGGACAAGGAGAGTTGGGCGATCCACGGGCCGGCGATCTGGATTGGCCCTGCGAAGGCGCGTTGATCCGTGCCAGCATGATCGGACCGGTGCCGGGGGGCGGCACCGGCAAAACGGGGGATTCACTGTGACACGTGGCATACGGCGATGCGTGCTGCTCGGGTGCGCCTGGGCGGTCCTGGCACTGAGCGGCTGTACGGAGGAGAAGCGGCCCGCGGTTGCGGAGCCGGTGGTGCGCGGTTCGGCGTCCGCGGAGCCCACGCACAGGGCCTGGGAGGATCCCGCGAAGTCGCTGTCCGACACCAAGGTGTGGGCGTCGAGCGGCCGGCGCACGGACGGGTGGCAGGCCCGCCTGCCCAAGGCCCGTGGGGGAACGGTCTGGGTCGCCACGCAGTGCCAGGGCACCGGCACGCTCACGGTGGACGCAGGCCAGTACGGCACCGTCACGGAGCACTGCTCCGAGGAACCCGACGGGAGTGTCAACGCCTCCGAGTTGATCACCACGACCGCGGGCCGGGTCCGGGTGACCGCCGGCCCCGGGGTGACCTGGGCGGTCGCGGTCGGCTGGAGCACCTCACGGATTCAGCCCGAAAATTGATCCGGGAACGGTGTCGATTCTGCGCGCTGCCGTTCGACGTACGGACGACGGGCTGGTCAGCGTGTCCGGATGCGACCGGATCCCGGCCCGACACACCTAGGGAGCGGTTATGCGTTTTCTGATGATGCACCGGCTGGACGAGAGCGCCCCGGAGGCCTGGAACCCCAGCCAGGAGTTCATGGAGAAGATGGGCGCGTTCATCCAGGACTGGTCCGAGAAGGGCATCCTGATCACGGCGGAGGGCGTCCATCCGTCCGAGCGGGGTGCGTTGGTGCGCAAGCCCCGGGGCGGGGCGACGCATGTGACCGACGGTCCCTTCACCGAGGCCAAGGAGGTCATCGGCGGCTTCGGGCTGATCAACGCCAAGGACCGGGCGGAGGCCGTGGCGCTCGCCCGGCAGTACGCCGAGCTGTTCGACGAGGTGGAGGTCGAGGTGCGGCAGGTCGTGGAGTTCGACGACCTGGAGCCCCCGGCCTGATCCGGCCGCCGGGCCCGGCGGGCTCGGCGGGGCGGGCCGGATCCGGCCCGCCCCGCCGCCGTCATACCGGTTCGGCCTCCGGGGTGCGGGTGGCGGCCGCCGCCCGGGGCCGCAGGACGCCGGCCGCGCACGCCGCGGTGACGCAGAAGGCGACCGGCAGGAAGAGCGTCACGTTGAGCGGTACGAGGTGGGTCAGCGGGCCGATGACGGCGGGACCGGCGAGCATGCCGAGGTAGCCGAGGCCGGCGACGCGGGAGACGTTGGTGGCGGCGGCCTCCTGGTCGGCGTGGCCCGCGGCGCTGAAGAGCTGGGGGACGCAGCCGGACAGCCCGGCACCGAACACCGTCCAGCCGAGCAGTGCGAGGGGGATCGACGGGGAGAGTGCCGCCGTGGTGAGGCCGAGTGCGGCCGCGGCGGCGCCGTACCGGAGGACGGCGGCCGGGCCGAAGCGGGCGGCGACGCGGTCGGTGAGGAAGCGGCCGGCGGTCATGGCGGTGGCGAAGGCACCGTAGGCCAGGGCGGCGGTGGAGGCGGGCGCGTCGAGCACGTCGCGCAGGTGGAGCACGCTCCAGTCGTTGGCGACGCCCTCGCTGAGCATGACCATGAACGCGAGTGCGGCCAGCACCCAGATGCGCTGCGGCGTCCCGCGCCGGGTGGGGGCGGCGGGCGCGCCGTCCCGGGGTGCGGGGGACGGGGCCGTGTCGGGTCGCAGCAGGGCGGGGGCGGTCGCGGCGGCGACGACCAGGCCGGCGACGGCGACCGTCCCGAGGGTGGCGGCCGGGCTCCAGCCCCGGTCGAGCGCGCGGGCGCCGGCGAGGGAGGCCAGTACGCCGCCGACGGAGAAGGCGGCGTGGAAGGCGGACATCACGGGCCGCGCGTAGCCGCGTTCGACCTGGACGGCGTGGGCGTTCATGGAGACGTCCAGGCAGCCGTTCCCGATGCCGAGCACGAGCAGGGCCCCGCCCAGGGTCCAGGCGTCCGTGGCGAGCCCGGGCAGCAGGAGGGCCGCGCTGCACAGGGCGGCGCCGAGCGGGACGACGGTGCGGGCCCCGAAGCGGTCGGTGAGCGGGCCGGCGACCTGCATGCCGGCGAAGGCGCCCGCGCCGAGCAGGAGCAGCAGCCAGCCGAGCACGGCGTGCCCGATGCCCGCGCGCTGCTCGATGCCGGGGATGTGGACGATCCACATCCCCAGCAGGAAGCCGTTCAGGGTGAAGTAGACGAAGGTGGCCAGCCGTCCGGCCCGCAGGGATCTCTCCATGCTTCGAACATAACGAACAATCCTGATGTGCGAAAGATTGATTCCTGAGCGCGCACGGTGTTCACTTCTGCCATGGTGAGTACAGACCGGCTCCGGCGGATCACCGAGGCCGTACGGGAGGCGGGCAGCGTCGGCGTCGCGGAACTGGCCGCGCTGACCGGCGCCTCCGAGATGACCATCCGCCGCGACCTGGAGGTCCTGGCCGACCAGGGCGTGCTGGAGCGCTACCGCGGAGGGGCGCGGAGCCTGCTGCTGCGCGGCGAGGAGCCGCCCTTCGCGCTGCGCACCCAGGAGGGGCTGGAGATCAAGCGGCGGATCGCCGCGGAGGTCGCCGGGCTGCTGACGGACGGCGAGTCCGTGGTCCTGGACAGCGGGACCACCTGCCTCGAGGTGGCCCGCGCGCTCCAGCACCGGCGGCTGACGGTGGTGCCGCTCTCCCTGCACGCGGTGAACGCGCTGGCCGGGGCGCCCGAGCTGACCCTGCTGGTGCCCGGCGGCCGGCCCCGGGCCGGGGAACTGGCGCTGACCGGTCCGCTGACCGAGGCGTCGCTGGCGGCCCTGCGCTTCGACACGGCCGTGATCGGCTGCTGCGGACTCGGCGCGAAGGAGGGGCTGACCGCGTACGACCTGGACGACGCGGCGGTGAAGCGGGCGGCCATCGCCTCGGCCCGCCGGGTGGTCGCGGTGGCCGAGGGCGCGAAGTTCCACCGCACGGCGCTGGCGTTCGTCGCGCCCGCCACGGCGCTGCACACCGTGGTGACGGACTCGGAGGCCCCGGAGGAGGAGACCGCGGCGCTGGCCGCGGTGGGGGTGACCGTTCACCGGGTGTGAACGGGCGCCCCGGGGCGGGTGCTTCACCGCCCGGTGCGACCGCGGCGGCCGGCCCGCTTTCCGCGCGGTCTGGAGTAATGATGGAGCGGTAGGACAACATCCCGCTCTGCCGGTTCTCCGGGTGGTCGGCCGGTACCGCCCGGACCCCGGTGCGGAGGAGAGCTCCCCATGAAGAACATCGCCGAACAACTGCGTGCCGCTCCCGAGCCCGACGCCCACGCTCCGGTGTCGCATCGGGTGACCGCCGCCGACTGCGGGCTGCTGCTCCTGCGGATCACCGTCGGCCTGGTGATGGCGGGGCACGGCTGCATGAAACTCTTCGGGCTCTTCGGCGGGGGCGGCCTCACCGCGACGGGCAGGGGGTTCGAGGCGCTGGGCTACCACCCCGGGAAGGTCTTCGCCGTCCTCGGCGGAGCCTCGGAGCTCCTCGGCGGCCTGGGCCTCGCGCTCGGGCTGTTCACGCCCCTCGCGGCGGCCGCCCTGATCGCCGTGATGATCAACGCCATGGTGACGGTCACGGCAGCGCACGGCCTGTGGGCCACGCAGGGCGGCCTGGAGTACAACATGACCATCGCGGTCGTCGCTCTCGCCGTCGCCGCCGTCGGCCCCGGAAGGCTCTCGCTCGACCGGCCGTTCCGCTGGGGGAAGGGCGGCTGGACGGAGGCCGGCCTCGCCCTGGGGCTGGCCGGTGTCGGCTCCGCGATCGTGCTCAGTCTGTAGACCCGTGAGCGCTCCCCGGGACGGCCCGACGCTCGGCCCGTGCCCCGGGGAAAGCCGGTCCGTGACCGGGAGGTGACGACGCCCACGGTCCGCCGCGGGCCCGCATCCGGTTGGATGGGGTCATGAGCGACGTCATGGCTGGTATGCCGGATTGGGAGAAGCGCTTCCGGGCGCCGCGCGTCGGACTGCCGGAGTGGGCCGAGGACGCACCGCACCGCAGCCTCTTCGTGTCGAATGCGACCGGCACGTACGAGTTGTACGCGTGGGACCGCACGACCGGTGCGCAGCGGCAGGTCACCGACCGGCCGAACGGGACGTCGGACGGGACCCTGACGCCGGACGGCGCGTGGGTGTGGTGGTTCGCCGACAAGGACGGCGACGAGTTCGGGGTGTGGATGCGCCAGCCCTTCGAGGGCGGCGCGGACGAGACCGCCGTGCCGGGGCTGGAGCCCTCGTACCCGGCGGGCCTGGCGCTGGGCCGGGACGGCCTGGCGGTGGTGGGCCGTTCCACCGACGAGGAGGGCACGACGATCCACGTGGCGCGCCCCGGCGCGGAGCCGGTCGAGATCTACCGCCACGAGGAGTCGGGCGGGGTCGGCGCGCTGTCGGAGGACGGCACCCTCGTGGTCGTCGAGCACACCGAGCACGGGGACGCGATGCACTCCGCGCTGCGCGTCGTGCGCACCGACGGGACCGCCGTGGCGGAGCTGGACGACAGCGAGGGCGGCACCCGCGAACTCGGCCTGGAGTGCCTGGGTTTCGCGCCCGTGCTGGGCGACACCCGGCTGCTGGTGGCGCACCAGCGGCGCGGCCGCTGGGAGCCGATGCTCTGGGACGTGGCGGCGGGCACGCAGACCCCGCTGGCGATCGACCTGCCGGGCGACGTGGCCGCCGAGTGGTACCCGGACGGTTCCGCGCTGCTGGTGGTGCACTCGTACCAGGCCCGCAGCGAGATCTTCCGCTACGGGCTGGAGAGCGGGGAGCTGACCCGGCTGGAGACCCCGGCGGGCTCGGTGAGCGGGGCCACCGCGCGCCCGGACGGCACGGTGGAGTTCCTGTGGTCGTCCGCTCAGTCACCCTCCGAGGTGCGGTCGACGACCGGCGCGGTGGTGCTGGAGGCACCCGGCTTCCGGGCCCCGGGGTCGGTACCGGTGGAGGACGTGTGGGTCGAGGGTCCCGGCGGGCGGGTGCACGCGCTCGTGCAGCGTCCGGCGACCGGGCAGGGCCCGTTCCCGACCCTCTTCGAGATCCACGGCGGCCCCGCCTGGCACGACTCCGACTCCTTCGCGGCCGGTCCCGCGGCCTGGCTGGACCACGGCTACGCGGTGGTGCGGATCAACTACCGCGGCTCGACCGGCTACGGCCGGGAGTGGACGGACGCGCTCAAGCACCGCGTCGGCCTGATCGAGCTGGAGGACATCGCCGCGGTGCGGCAGTGGGCCGTGGAGTCCGGCTTCGCGGACCCGGCGCGCGTCGTGCTCTCCGGCGGCTCCTGGGGCGGCTTCCTCACCCTGCTGGGGATGGGCACGCAGCCCGGGCTGTGGACGGCGGGGCTGGCGGCCGTGCCGGTCGCCGACTACGTGGCCGCGTACGAGGACGAGATGGAGGCCCTCAAGGCCCTGGACCGCACGCTGTTCGGCGGCTCCCCCGAGGAGGTGCCGGAGCGCTACGAGGCGTCCTCGCCGATCACCTACGTCGGCCAGGTCAAGGCGCCGGTCTACATCTCGGCGGGCCTGAACGACCCGCGCTGCCCGATCCGGCAGATCGACACCTACGTCGAGCGGCTGGAGGGCCTGGGCAAGGTGCACGAGGTCTACCGCTACGACGCCGGGCACGGCTCGCTCGTGGTCGACGAGCGGATCAAGCAGCTACGGCTGGAGCTGGACTTCGTCCGCCGGCACCTGGGCGGCTGAGGCCGCGGCAGGCGCCCCGGGTGACTCGGGTGACTGCTCCACGAGGCCGAGCGCGGCGTCCCGCCGTGTCTCGGCCTCGCGGCGCAGCAGCCGTACGTACATGAAGAGCACGAAGCCCGCGAAGACGAACCACTCGCCGGTGTAGCCCAGGTTCTGGAAGGCCTTGAGGTCCAGGCCGGTACCGGCGGGCGCGGCGGGCGGCACGGCGGTCAGCGGCGCCGTGACACCCTCGGTCTGCGTGATCCACGCCCCGTACACGGGGTACGGGACCAGGTTGACCAGCGACGCGGCGCTGATCATCCCGAGCTGGCCGACCGGCAGGCCGCCGCGGGTGACGGCACCGTCGGTGCTGTCGGTCTCCGGGGCCTGGAGGGCGCCCGCGACGGTGACCTCGCCGGACGGGGCCGCCGGGACGGCCGCGGGCGACGCCTTCGAGGCGTCCCCGGGCAGCCAGCCGCGGACGACGGGCAGTGCCTGGCCGCCGGTGACCCGCAGCGGGGTCAGCACGTAGTAGCCGGTGCGGCCGTCGAGTTCACGGCCGGGCACGAGGAACTGGTGGGCGCCGTCGTAGCGGCCGGTGGCGGTGACGGTCCGGCCGGAGGTCTCCGCGGTGACCGCCGAGCGGGCGGTGGGCAGCAGTTCCGCGAGCGGCACGGGGGCGGTCCTGGCGTCCCGCGCCGGCGCGTCCTGCGCGGCGCGGTGCGTCTGCACGCGGTCCTCGAAGCGGCTCAGCTGCCAGCTGCCCATGAAGGTGCAGAACACCACGGCGCACACCACGAAGAGGAGCCCGCCCAGCCAGCGCGGGGTCAGCAGGAACCGGTACACCCCACCAAGGTACGGGGCGCGGGCGGGCGGGTCGGACCCGCCCCCGCTCCCGCGCCGGGCCCTTTCAGGACAGGGGCATCGGCGCGGTGTGGTAAATGGTGCCCGCGCAGGCGCCCGCGACGGTCACGGTCACGGTGGGCGAACCGGCGTCGGGTGTGTGGCTGAGCAGCACGTCCGCGGCGGGGGCGCCGTCGGAGGGCGCGGAGTCCAGGGTCGTGACCGTCTCGCCCGACGCGTCGCTGCCCGACGTGGGGGCCCCCGTGCCGGTGGGCGTGGGTGGCGGCGAGGACGGCGGGGCGGCGCAGCCGCTGATGTCCCCGCCGGCGGCCGGGACCCAGGCGAACTGGATCTCGTAGCTCGCGCCGGCCTTCAGGACGATCGGTTCCGCCCCGGCGTCGGGCAGGCCGCTGCCGTCGCCCGCCACGTGGTCGAGCACGCTGATCCGCGACGGGTCGGCGGAGCCCTCGGCGGTGGCGTTGACCACGCCGCCGTCGACGGTGCAGGAGTTCGCGGAGACGTTGGCCACCCGGAAGTAGCCGCTGATCCGGCCGGCGGCATCGGCCGCCCCGGCCCAGCCCGCGGGGTTGCCGAGGTCGGCGGCGGTGCACGCCGGCGACGAGACGGCCATGTCCCCCGAGGACGACGTGGTCTTCGTGGTCGGGTGCCCGCCGGGGGTGTCCGGGGTCTGGTGCTTGCCGCCGCCCCCCGCCGTGGGGTCGACCACCACGCCGGTGGCGGGGCCGGTCGGTTTGCCCCCCTTGGTGCCGCCGGTGGAGGGGTCGTCCGCGGTGGCACCGGGCGAGGGGGTGCCGGCGGCGGCCACGGGGTTCGGGTCGTCCCAGCCGGCGGTGTTCGTGGCGTGCAGCACGGCGGGCACGGCCGCCACCGCGAGCAGGCCCGCGGCCGCTGTGCCGACGAGGAGTTGGCGCCGGTGGGCGCGCCGCGCCGGCACCGCCCTGCGCAGGTGTGCCAGGGTCTCGGGGCCGGGCTGGATGTCCTGCACGGCGTCGCGCAGCAGCTTGCGGAGCGCGAGTTCGTCCGGGCTCAGGTCCGACGAGGCCTCCGCGCGCGGGATCTCGCCCGGCCCGGGGGTCACGTCGGGCACCGCGGGTTGCTCGGGTGCGGTGCCGGCCGTCGGCTTCCCCGGACCCGCGGTCTTCTCCGGGCGCACGGCGTTCCCGGGGGCGTCGGGGTTCTCGCGGTTCTTCACGTTCTCGGGATGCTTCGGGTCCATGCCCTCTGGGGTGGTCGGTTCGGTCATGCCGTGGCCTCCATCGCGACGCGGAGCGCCGCGATGCCGCGCGAGCCGTACGCCTTCACGGACCCTATGGAGATACCGAGGGTCTCGGCCACCTGGGCTTCGGTCATATCGGCGAAATAGCGTAGTACGAGAACCTCGCGCTGGCGGCGCTGGAGCGTGCGCAGGGCCGCCTTCAGCTCGTCGCGCTCCAGGATGGCGTACGCGCCCTCCTCGGCGCTCGCCATGTCGGGCATGGGCTTGGAGAGCAGCCGGAGGCCCAGGATGCGGCGGCGCAGCGCGGAGCGCGAGAGGTTGACGACGGTCTGGCGCAGGTAGGCGAGGGTCTTCTCCGGCTCACGGACCCGCTTGCGGGCGGAGTGGACGCGGATGAAGGCCTCCTGGACGACGTCCTCGCACGAGGCGGTGTCGTCCAGCAGGAGCGCGGCGAGACCGAGCAGCGAGCGGTAGTGCGCCCGGTAGGTCTCGGTGAGGTGGTCGACGGTGGTGCCGGCCGACGTCGCGTCGTCGGCGTCGCTGCGGTCACGGCCCGAGGGGGACTGCACGACAGGCCAGGGCGCGATCACCGGCATGCCGCCGACCACGCCGGACGGCCGCCGCGCGTATGGTCGCGCCGGAGCCGCGACGCGCCCGAGGAGCGCTGTTTCGATGCCGATTGCCTCTGCCACGACTGTTGGACACACGTGCCCCCGTCAGGGTTGTGCAGTCGGGGCACCGTTTTTGATGGCGCCGCGCATATCCCCATGCGTACCAACTATTCCTCAATGCCCCTTTTAACCCGGCGCCGTTGCACCGTGTCCGGCGTGCAGCACATTAGGCCCGTGCGCTGACACAAGGACGCGCCCCGCGCACCGCCCGGTTGCGGAACACAGAGAGCTCAAATTGTCTGGTGCTTACAGGCTTCCTTCAAGGGATCCGGACCACGTTTTGATCACATGATCGATACTCGCCGGTACAACGGGGCGGCGACCCGGGGCGGTTACAGCTGGTAACACCAGACCGCCGGCCGACCCGTGAACGGGCCGACCGGCGGTCGTGGAACACAGCAGGTGGTACGGGTGAACGGACAGTGCGGGGACGGAAAGCGGCCCCGGGCGCCTCAGCGGCCGGTGCCGCCGTAGACGACCGCCTCGTCGCTCTCGGTGTCCAGGCCGAAAGCGGTGTGCACCGCGCGCACGGCCTCGTTGACGTCGTCGGCACGCGTGACCACCGAGATGCGGATCTCGGACGTCGAGATCAGCTCGATGTTGACCCCCGCGTTGGACAGCGCCTCGAAGAACTGCGCCGTGACGCCGGGGTTGGTCTTCATGCCCGCGCCGACGAGCGAGATCTTGGCGATCTGGTCGTCGTAGCGCAGCGCCTCGAAGCCGATGCCCGCCTGCGTGCGCTTCAGCGCCTCGATCGCCCGCGGGCCGTCGCTCTTGGGCAAGGTGAAGGAGATGTCGGTCAGGCCGGTGGAGGCCGCCGACACGTTCTGCACCACCATGTCGATGTTGATCTCGGCGTCCGCGATCGAACGGAAGATCACCGCAGCCTCGCCCGGCTTGTCGGGCACACCGACGACCGTCACCTTGGCCTCGGAAGTGTCGTGCGCGACACCGGAGATGATCGCGTGCTCCATGCCCTTGGCGTCCTCTCGCGGCTCGTTGCTGACCCAGGTGCCCTGGAGGCCGGAGAACGACGACCGGACATGGATCGGGATGTTGTATCGGCGGGCGTACTCCACACAGCGGTGGAGCAGCACCTTGGAGCCGGAACTGGCGAGTTCCAGCATGTCCTCGGAGGAGATCCAGTCGATCTTCCGGGCCTTCTTCACCACGCGCGGATCGGCGGTGAACACCCCGTCCACGTCGGTGTAGATCTCGCAGACCTCGGCGTAGAGGGCGGCCGCCAGCGCGACGGCCGTGGTGTCGGAGCCGCCGCGGCCCAGCGTCGTGATGTCCTTGCTGTCCTGGGACACGCCTTGGAAGCCGGCGACGATGGCGATGTTGCCCTGGTCGAGGGCGGTGCGGATGCGGCCCGGCGTGACGTCGATGATGCGGGCCTTGTTGTGGACGGAGTCGGTGATGACACCCGCCTGGCTGCCGGTGAAGGACTGCGCCTCGTGCCCGAGGTTTTTGATCGCCATCGCCAGCAGCGCCATGGAGATCCGCTCTCCGGCGGTCAGCAGCATGTCGAACTCGCGGCCGGCGGGCATCGGAGATACCCGTTCGGCGAGCTCGATCAACTCGTCCGTCGTGTCACCCATCGCCGAGACCACGACGACCACTTGGTGGCCGGTCTTCTTGGCATCGACGATCCGCTTGGCGACGCGCTTGATGCCGTCGGCATCCGCAACGGAGGAGCCGCCGTACTTCTGCACGACAAGGCCCACGTGCGCTCCTCAAATCTGGTACTGCGTTCGGCTCAGTTTATCGAGCAGGCCCGGATCGACCCCATACCACCACATGCTGAGACGCCCGGCTCACTCAGCGGACCACCTGCCCACGGCCCCGCCGCGGTAATCGCGCCGCACGCCGTGCTCCATGTCACTGCGCCCGGCGTACGCCCTCGTGAACGGAGGCCGACGCCGGGCGGTCCCGCCGGCGGAACGTCACTTCGCCGGGCCCAGCCCCAGCGGTTTGGCGATCTCGGCGGCCATCACACGGCCCGCCTCGTCCGCGAGCCGGTCGTCGTCCGCGCCCGCGTCCGTGTCCAGGCCGTCCAGCGCGTCCAGCGGGCTGTCCAGCCGGACGTGCGCCACCAGCGACTGCAGGGCGCGCAGCGACGCCGAGGCCGTCGGACCCCAGTTGGACAGGTACGAGAACTGCCACCACCACAGCGCCTCGGTGATCCGGCCGGACCGGAAGTGCGCCAGACCGTGGGTGAGGTCGGTCACCACGTCCGCGAGGTCGTCGGAGATCCGGCAGGCGACCGGCGTGCTGCGCGGCACGTACGGGTCGAAGACCTCGGAGTAGACGTCGATCGGCTCCAGCAGCACCGCGAGCCGCTCGCGCAGCTCGTCGGTGTCCGGCTCCGGCCCGAGGTCCGGCTCGTACCGCTCCTCCGGGACGATGTCCTCGTGCGCCCCCAGCCGGCCACCGGCCAGCAGCAACTGCGAGACCTCCAGCAGGAGATAGGGCACCGCGCTGTCCGGGTCGTCGCCCTTGGCGACCTCCCGCACCGAGAGGATGAAGCTCTCGATCTGATCCACGATCGAGGACGCAAAGTCGTCGGGGTCGAGGGCGTTGTCAGACATCAAGGAGCCGCCTTCCTTCAAAGGCTCGGCCGAGCGTGACCTCGTCGGCGTATTCCAAGTCGCCCCCGACCGGCAGGCCGCTGGCGAGACGGGTGACCTTCAGTCCCATCGGTTTGACCATGCGCGCGAGATACGTGGCCGTGGCCTCGCCCTCGAGGTTGGGGTCGGTCGCGAGGATCAGCTCCGTGACGGTGCCGTCCGCGAGGCGCGCCAGCAGCTCCCTGATCCGCAGGTCGTCGGGGCCGACGCCCTCGATCGGGCTGATCGCGCCGCCCAGCACGTGGTACCGGCCCCGGAACTCGCGGGTGCGCTCGATGGCGACCACGTCCTTGGGCTCCTCGACCACGCAGATGACCGTGGTGTCGCGGCGCGGGTCTCGGCAGACCCGGCACTGGTCGGCCTCGGCGACATTGCCGCAGACCACGCAGAACCGCACCTTCGCCTTGACCTCGCTCAGGGCGTGCGCGAGCCGGCGGACGTCGGCGGGATCGGCCTGAAGGATGTGGAAGGCGATCCGCTGCGCGCTCTTCGGACCCACGCCGGGCAGTCTGCCCAGCTCGTCGATCAGGTCCTGAACCACGCCCTCGTACACGCTGTGCCCTCTTCGTCGCTCGGACGGTCCGGAAGACCCGGGGCCGTCAGAAAGGAAGGCCGGGGATGCCCCCGAGCCCCTGGGCGAGCGGGCCGAGCTTGCGCTGCTGCAGCTCCTGCGCGCTCGCGTTCGCGTTCTGCACGGCGGCGACGACCAGGTCGGCCAGCGTCTCCGTGTCCTCAGGATCGACCGCCTTCGGGTCGATGACCAGACCCCGGAGCTCGCCGGCACCGGTCACCGTCGCCTTCACCAGGCCGCCGCCCGCGGTGCCCTCGACCTCGGTCTCGGCGAGCTCCTGCTGGGCTGCCGCGAGGTTCTCCTGCATCTGCTGGGCCTGCTTGAGCAGCTGCTGCATGTTCGGCTGACCACCACCGGGGATCACGGTCTCGCTCCTGCCTCACGACGACGGTTGTGCGGGTAGGGCGAGCCTACGTGCTCGGACGCCCGCTCGCGCTACCCGTAGCCAGGAACGACCGACACGCGTCGCCCGTTCCGCCCGTTCCGGCCGGAAGGACCGGACAGGGCCGGTCGTTGGCCGGTCGCCGGCCGCTTGCCCGGCGGTTGCCCGCAGGTCCGCCGGAAGCCGGCCGGCGGTCACCGGCGGTCGCCGGTCAGTCGTTGGCGATCTCCTCGATCACGGTGGCGCCCAGTTCCCGCACGATCAGGTCGTGGCCGCTCAGCGCGGACTCGACCAGGTCCGGGTCGTCGTCCTCGGGCATGTCGTACTCGACCGGGGGCGGCTCCTCGGCGACCGGCGCGTGCGCGGCGGCGGACACGCCACCGGACACCGCGGAGGGCGCCCCCACCGCGGCGCGTGCGGCGGCGGCCCTGCCCGTGGCGGGCGGCGCGGCCTGCGGGGCCGGCGTGGCGGGAGCGGCCGACTGGGGCTGCTGATGGGGCTGTTGGGGTTGAGCCTGCTGCGGTTGGTGCGGCTGCTGAGACGGCTGGGGCTGCGGCGGCGCGGCGGGAGCCGGGCCCTGGGGGTGTCCCGGGCCGGGCCGGGAACCGCCGCCGAAGCCGCCCCCGGAACCGCCGCCCGGCCCGCCGGGGCTGACGATCGCCTCGATGCGCCACTGGACGCCCAGGGCGTCGGTGATCGCCTGCTGGAGGACGTCCTCGTGGCCGCGGTTGACGAAGCTGTCGCGGGCGCCCGGGTTGTCGAAGCCGATCTGCAGCGTGGAGCCGTCGAACCCGACGAGGCGGCCGTTCTGCTCCAGCAGCATCCAGGTGACCCGGCGACGGTTCTTGACGGCCTCCAGGATGTCCGGCCACATCTGGCGGACCCGGGAGGGGTCGCCGACAGGCGCCCCGGACGCGGGGGCGGCGGGAACGGCGGGGACGACGGGGGCCGCTTCGGCGGGAGCGGGGGGCGGCGGGGCCGCCGGTGAGGCCGCGGCCGGCCAGGCACCGGGGCGCTGGCCGCTCCCGGGGGCGGCGGCGCTCGGCCAGGCACCGGGGCGGGGGGCTGCGACCGGACTGGGGGCGGTCTCCGCGGGGGCGGGCGCCTGTACGGGGGCAGGGGCGGGAGGGGCGGGTGGCGCGGCGGCGGGCTCGTCGGCGGGACGTGCCGGGGCGTTCATCGCCGCGCGGGCCGCCGCACGGCCGCCGCCCGGGGGCAACGGCTCGCCGAACTCCACGACCGGAGCCGCGGGGCCGCCGGCCGGGCCGCCCGCGGGCGCCGCGAAACCGCCCGCGGAGGCGCGCCGCTCCAGCCGGTCCAGCCGGGCCTGCACGGACCGTTCGTCGTCGTACGCCGCGGGCAGCAGCACCCGGGCGCAGATCAGTTCCAGCTGGAGTCGCGGCGAGGTCGCCCCGCGCATCTCGGTGAGCCCGGTGTTGACCAGGTCGGCGGCGCGGCTCAGTTCGGCCGCGCCGAAGACGCCGGCCTGCGCGCGCATCCGCTCCAGGACATCGGCGGGGGCGTCGATCAGGCCCTTCTCCACCGCGTCCGGCACCGCCGCCAGGATCACCAGGTCCCGCAACCGCTCCAGCAGGTCGGCGACGAAGCGGCGCGGGTCGTGCCCGCCCTCGATCACCCGGTCCACGATCTCGAACGCCGACGCGCCGTCCCCGGCGGCGAAGGCGTCCACCACGTCGTCCAGGAGCGCGGCGTCGGTGTACCCCAGCAGCGAGGTCGCCATGGCGTACGTCACACCGGCCTCGCCCGCACCGGCGAGCAACTGGTCCATCACCGACATCGAGTCGCGCACCGAGCCGGCCCCGGCCCGGACCACCAGCGGATACACCCCGGCCTCGACCGGGATCGCCTCGCGCTCGCAGACCTCCGCCAGGTAGTCGCGGAGCGTCCCTGGCGGCACCAGCCGGAAGGGGTAGTGGTGGGTGCGCGAGCGGATCGTGCCGATGACCTTCTCGGGCTCCGTGGTCGCGAAGATGAACTTCAGATGCTCCGGCGGCTCCTCGACCACCTTCAGCAGGGCGTTGAAGCCCGCCGAGGTGACCATGTGCGCCTCGTCGATGATGTAGATCTTGTAGCGGCTGCTCGCCGGCCCGAAGAAGGCCTTCTCCCGCAGGTCGCGGGCGTCGTCCACACCACCGTGCGACGCCGCGTCGATCTCGATCACGTCGATCGACCCCGGGCCGTTGCGGGCCAGGTCGCGGCACGACTGGCACTCGCCGCACGGCGTGGGCGTCGGGCCCTTCTCGCAGTTCAGGCAGCGCGCCAGGATGCGCGCGCTGGTCGTCTTGCCGCAGCCGCGCGGCCCGCTGAAGAGGTACGCGTGATTGACCCGGTTGTTCCGCAGCGCCTGCTGCAACGGGTCGGTGACGTGCTCCTGCCCGATGACCTCGGCGAAGGTCTCGGGGCGATAGCGGCGGTACAGAGCAAGGGACACGCCTACGACGATATCGGCCCCCACCGACACCCGGGCCCCACCCATGTGACGGACCCCACACGGGCCGCCCTCCCGGGCCAAAAGAAAGACCCCTCACGCACCCGCCAGAGCCCACCTACCCTTGCTGCCTTCCGGCCCTGGGGGGGTTCAGCGAGATAGCGCCACGTGAGGGGCTGCACCCAGCCTACCCGATCCGATCACCCCCGGATGCACGCCGACGCTCCCGAGGAACGAGTTCGCGAGCACTCCCTCCGGTCTAGTAATGTTTGCCGCGGAGGATTCGCCTAGTGGCCTAGGGCGCACGCTTGGAAAGCGTGTTGGGGGCAACCCCTCACGAGTTCGAATCTCGTATCCTCCGCCAGTGCCTCACCGGGCACGTTGTCGAAGGGCCCCACCGGTCGCGGTGGGGCCCTTCGAGGTTCTGCGGCTCAGTTTCCGTCTCGTGATGTCCGGCGAGCTCCACGGCGCGCCGCCGACCTGACGGGTCCGGTCGACACCGGGAACACCGAGCAGCAGGCAGGAGCCGGCCCCGCTGCGCAGGCCTCTCCGAGTCGCTGAGCGGTCCCTACTCGGGGCGAAAGACCTGCGCCAAGCCTTGGACAGCCACGAAGACGTGCGCGAAGCCGCCGTCATCACCGCGCTCATCCTCGCCGAACACCCCGCGCTCACCGAACACCGCGATCACCTCGTCGTGCACGCTCGCCACATCCTGGACACCAGCAGCGACGCTCCCGGACAGCCCTCGAAGCACGGGGCCATGACGTCCCCGCCCCTGAACCATTCGGGGAGGAGGCCTGGGACCGGGGGCCGCACAGCGATGGACGCGGCGATCTCGAACCTCCCTTCTGACCGATACGCGCACGGTCGATGTCGGGCATCGCACGTCCCTCCTGCACGGGCAGCAGGGACCCATCCATCCAGGTCACGACTCCATGTGGACTCCGACGAGCGGTGATTCCCCAGCTCATGGCATGAGGAGCGGGCCTGTTCGCCATAGCCTGCCGGCATGGCGACAACACCCGACCCTGGTACCCGACTCGTGGAGGAGGCCCGGTCCGCACTGCACGAACGTGGGCTCTCGGCAGAGTTCGAGATCGAGCGTGGCGCGGCCGGTTGGCTGATCCACGTCGACTTCGGTTCGGACGACGGTCTCGCCCTTGAAGTCGCGCCCACGACCGACGACATCCGCGTGCTTGATCCTCACGACGAGTACATGACCCGGCAACAGTGGCTGGTCTACCTTGTCGCGCGAGCGGGCGGCCAAAGCCCCAAGGAGGCTTGGCGGACGATCAAGGAAAGGCGTTCAGGAAACCAGGGAATGGGAGCATGACGACGGCCTCCATCTCACCTTCCGTCTCATTCACCGGTGTCTGCAGCTGTCCGGCAAGGTACGGACTGTGGGCCCCGCTGCGCGACGAACGCCGCTACGGCCCCACCCCGCCAAACGCACGGCCGGCCTGGTCCTTGGAGGTCGGGGCCGCTCCGCAAGCCTTGAGACTTTCGGCGCCTGCGCTGATCATCGACCAGTGACCGACGACGAGATCGTGGGACACCCCATGCCGGCGTTGCTGCGACGCCTGTACCTGGAGGTCGCCAATGGCGGCTTCGGACCCGACGGCGTCCTGTCCCTGACCGACACCGGCAAGTGGTACAGCGAGGAGGAGTCCCTGCTCCGGTGCGTGCGCGAGATCAAGTCTGACCCCGAGTTTTTGTATCTGCTTCACACTCCGCCGCTGATGACACTGGGCTGCGCGATCTGGTGGCACGTCGACTTCCGTACACCGGAGGCCCGCATGTGGGGCTGGGACCCGAACGCGCTCTGCGAGCGGCACCGATTCTTCGAGGAGCGGTTCACCCTGGCCCAGTGGCTGGAGAACTGGCTGGAAGGCAACCGCACCTTCCCGCACCCGCCGCCCGTGGTGGACTGCCCCGATTGCCTCAACTGATGACAGACCCGGCGCCGTGCAACTCCCAACAGCGGCGATGGGACGGCGTTGCCGCGGGTCAGCATCCGCCCGGATGAGGCCCGGCCCGCAGCCTTCCGACAGGTGAGACGAATTCCCATGGCATCAAGGCTCTACGCCCAAGGGTCGTTGTCCACACCCTCGCCAAGGGTTTCAAAGGGCTTCCACTTCAGGCAAGTCGGAATATTTCCTCCCGAACGGAGGAACTCCTTGACGGCCTCGCGAACGCGCGTCAATGAAATCTCGGAATTGTCGGCAAATTCAGTCCAATGCCCTGCGACATGATATGTGACGCCACTGCGTGAACCTGGGGAACCCACTGAAGCAATGCGTCCGACTTCGGGCAGCGAGAGAGCCAACGAGCCCACCTGGTCAGCTCTGCTTACTCCGACGTAGAGCTCATGATCCGGAAATCCCAGCCACATCACAGGTCGAGCCCTCGACAGGATGTGCACCGCGTTGTGGGTTTCCGGCCCTGCCAACAGAGCGTCGATAAGGCAATCCACTTCACCCGATGTGGAAATCAGCACGGGGTCCTGCATGTCAGCTCGGCGGTAACGCGCTTCCAATCGGTTATCAGTCACTGTCTCAACCTCGCCACACGTCCTCCCTACCCTCGCATGTCGCCGTACAACTCCCAGGAAGTACGTCCTCGCACACGACTTCGTCGCGTAGTTTCGAGTACGCCGGCTTCATCGGGGGCCGAGCGGCCGATTCGTGGAACTCCCGTCATGCCCACCGTGGCCCGAACGAACGAGGTCGACCTTGCCGAACCGTCCCGGAACGACCGGCGGACCCGCCATCCCTGAGACCGGACAGGTGGACGGCCCAGTGCCCAGGTCGATGTCCTGGATCAGTCCCGTCGAGGCGCCCCCGGGGCCCGGGGAGAAGGCGAACGACTACGACCGCTTCGCCGAGGCGTACGCGGCGGAGAACGAGAACAGCCTCATCAACGCCTACTACGCGCGTCCCGCGATCGTGGACCTCGCCGGCGACGTCGCGGGCCGCCGGATCCTCGACGCCGGCTGCGGCGCCGGCCCCGTGGTCGAGGACCTGCGCGCGCGGGGCGCGATCGTGGCCGGCTTCGACTCCAGCGCCGGGATGCTGGCGCTGGCCCGCAAGCGGCTCGGCGACGACGTGGTGCTGGAGCGCGCCGAACTGGGCGGCCCGCTGCCGTTCGCCGACGCCGGATTCGACGACGTCGTCGCCTCCTTGGTCCTGCACTACCTGGAGGACTGGACAACGGCCCTGGCCGAACTGCGGCGCGTGCTGAAGCCCGGCGGACGGCTCATCGTGTCCGTCAACCACCCCTTCGTCAGCCAGATGGCGGCGCCGCGCGGAACCGACTACTTCGCGACACGCGCCAGCTCCGAGATGTGGGAACTCGGCGGCGCCAAACACCTGATGACCTTCTGGGACCGGCCGCTGCACGCGATCACCGACGCGTTCACCGCGGCCGGCTTCCGGATCGACGTCATCAGCGAACCGGCCCCGGCGCCCGAGGCCCGCGAACGGTTCCCCGAAGTCTTCGCGCAGAAGCCGTCGGGCAAGTTCCTGTGCTTCCTGTTCTTCGTCCTCACGAAGGCCTGACCCCCGGGGGGTCCGATCGCCGCACCGGCAATTGCCTCGTCCGGCACGGCGGACCTGGGTCATCCTTGAGACCGCCCCTGCGAGGTCGGCCTCCCGGCCTCGTACGGGTACATGGGCAACACGGGGACGGGGGATGAGGCATGGGCCGAATGTTGCTGGGGAACGCGGGGGCTGCCCTCTTTGCGGCTGTGGCGGGCACGCTGGCGGGGGTTCTGTTCAGCCATGCGCCGTTCTGGGAGTTGGTGCAGTTCGGCGTCTGTGCGTTCGTCGGCATCACGGTGGTCGGGACGCTCGGCGAATGGCGGCGTTCTCGGCGTTCGAGGCCGTAAAGCCTCACCCGCGGGTACCGCACCCCTGACGGAACGGTGATCACGCCTCCGACGGGTCGGCCGTGGGACGGGGGGTTTCCAGGCGGAGGACGAGGGCACGCAGGGCGCGAAGTTCCGCGTCCAGCGCCTGCGCGCCTTGACGGGTGAGGGCAATCCACGTTCGGGGGCGCCGACCGGCGTAGCCCTTCTCCACGGTGATCAGACCTGAGTCCTCCAGCACCTTCACGTGCCGGGAGAGGTTTCCGTCGGTGACGGCCAACTGATTCTTCAGGAAGCCGAACTCGACGCGATCGGCTTCCCGGGCGACGGTGAGGATGCCGAGGCGTACACGCTGGTGGACGGTGTCGTTCAGCGACTGCGTCGGATGGAGTCCTTCCTCTTCGTCCCACCCGGCGGTCGAGTCCCCGACACTCATGCGGCAACCGTACCGGCTTCAACCGCCTCGGGCGCGGGCCGACGACGGGCCACGGCCCACTCGGCCAGGCCGGCAAGGAGCAGGATGGCGGCGAGCAGGAGTGCTTTGGCCTGCGGTCCGTCGGTCCAGTCGGGGTGTGCGGGATGCTGCCAGGGGAGCCATCCGCTGCCCCAGGAGGCCCCGAGGTACCCAGTGAGCAGCAGGGCGTGAGCGGTACCGGCGGCCACGGCGATCCAGCTGCGTTCGGCTGTTCCGAGTGCGACGAGTCCAAGGCCGACGAGGTACCACGGGGAGACGTAGCTGTTCTCCAGCAGTACGACCTCCCACGGTTGGTCCCCGCCGAACAGCAGGGCCATCAGGGCCGTCGTGATCGCTGCGGTGGCTACGGCGGTCGTACGGACCCACATGCCACGACGGGGCACGACACCGCGGTCCTCACCGCGCAGGCGGTACCAGCGGGCGAAGACGAACCATGCCAGGGGAAGCAGCGCGAACCACACGCCCCAGGCCGCGAAGCGGAGGACGGCGCCGTCGAACTCGCCCCTCACACAGGGGGCTCCCAGTTCATGGACGACGCACAGGTCACTCAGCTCGGCATAGGCGAAGGCCGGATAGGACCCGACGTTGCGTCCATGGGCGCCGAAATTGAAGGCGTACCGGGCAACCGGAGAGGCTGCCAGCGCAAGAAAGGCGAAGCCGAGGAGGGAGACCCACGAGCCGTTCATCTGCGCGCGAGTCCTGGCCCTTAGGTCTTCCGTCGCCGCTAACAGGCTGACGGCGTGCGTCCTTGGCTCGGATCCCGCGCCGCTCAGTGACGGTGTCCCCATGAGGCCCCCCTTGTGGTCGCGCTTCGGGAGCGCTGGGAAGCGGGCCGCCGGTCGGCTGCCCGCATCCATGAACTTTGCAATGCAAAGTACGTTGCGGTCAAGAGGAGTTGTGGCTACCTGCGGCGGCGCACCGATCAGCCGCCCGTGAGCGTCGGCCTGAAGTCGGCGGGGAGGGCCGGCGCCGAACAGCGGCACGGTCGGTGACGGCGGCTCCCCAGCTCGGCGCGAGATATCAAGCGCAATCGCGCGGATGCCCTGCCATGCTGTGCGCATGAACACCGACCGAAGGGCCCATGCCGCGTAGGCGCCCAACGCGCCTGAGGGCGCAGAACCGGGTGTTCTCGCCGCACGACGGCAGGTACTCCAGGATCGGCCAACTGTCCGGACCGGCCCAGGCCGAGATCATTGGACTGGAGCGCACGCGCCTGGGCCCAGGGGTCGTCGGGCGAGCCCTCTCGCGCTGGTGCAGCATCGCACGCGCCCCACGGGGACAACTTCCGTCCCTCTTCGCCGACCGCTGCGGCCATCCCGATTGCTGTCCGGAGCCCGCCGAGGAGCGGGACATCCTGGAATCCGCGATCTGCGCCCTCCCCTCCAAGACAGCGCGCGAGGTGCGTCGCATCGTCGAGAGGGTGGATCAGTTGATCATCCAGCGGCAGTACCTGGACATCGACCGCCGTAACGGAAACGGGTGGTGGAGGGACGCTTTCTGACTCCCGCCCGGTACGGCACCGAACCTGGCGCCGGATCCCGGTCCCACGGCGGCATGAGCCCTTGTGCCCACTGGCGGGTCGCGGAGTCCTTCGAGGAGGCTCTGAACCGGCTCATCCGTCGGGAGAGGTCCAGCGTTTCGCGCGGCCCGGCAACCCCGGAACAAATGAGATGAACGAGGCCGTCAGGTCGCGCGAGGATCGCTCCGTACTCGCCGACGAAGGGGCAGCTCTGCCACTGGGCTCCGATGCTCTCGGGGTAGCGAGACAAGTCGCCGCCCCAGTTCCCTGGCTTGGGAACTTGCGCGTCGCCGTACCGCGGGGCGTACGAGGAAGGATGCACGCGTGATCGAGCGAGACGTCGCGGTCCGGATCGTGGAGGACGAGCTGGAACGCGAGGACCGGAAGTGGGCGGCGACAGATCCGCATGCGGTACGCACGGCTGTGGCGGATGTCAGTGAGCACGAACTGGTCTGGATCGTCTCCTGGCAGTCCGTGGAATACCTGCGCACCGGGAACACGCGGCACCTGCTGGTCGGCAACGGACCCTACTTGGTCGATCGTGTCGACGGGGGGTTGCACCAAATCGGAGTCGTCTCCTCGGCCGGTGGCCACTGGGAGGACGACTACCGTGCCCGGATCCGGGGGCTGCCCGTCCGTACCGCGGTGGACGATCTGCACGACGAGATACGCGAAGTCGCCACCAGGCGTGGGCGCATCCATGCTGGACGTGCGCTGCGGCAGCGGCTGCCCGTGCTGTCACCCGCGCGGGCGCTGGAGTACGTCACCGGATTGCACCGGGGCGACGTCCCCGCCGGCCTGCTGGCCATCGCCGATCGGGCGCTTGTGAAACCGCTCAACCCGGTGTACGCGGTGCGGACCGTCCGCCGTTAGGCACCTTCCCTGCGATCGCGCGCCCCACCGCCCGCCGGTGGGGCGGGCGGTGGGGGCGCGGGGTCAGGTCGTGGCGGGTGGGGCCGGGCGGGTCGCGGGGGTGGCGCCCTCACCGATCACGTAGTGGGAGCCCTCGCTGTCCTCGGCCTGGATCCGGACCTGGTAGGAGGAGGTCGCACCGGCCGGCGCGGTGGTGTCCAGGTAGGACTCGGCGGTGCCGGGGAGGGGCGGCGTCACCTCGTCCCAGACCTGGGTGGCCGGGTTCCAGCGCTGGACCGTGACCGCGTACGGCTCCGGGCATCCGCTGTCGTACGGGCAGACCCATGCCCAGGTGAGCCGGACGCCGTCGGCGGAGCCGGTCGCGGCCAGTGTCATGTGGCTGACGTATCCGTCGCCGGTCCACGGCAGCACCGCCGCCTCGGAGCGCACGCCGTCGGCGTCCACGGCCACCACCGCGTAGTAGGCGCCGAAACGGACGGCGGGCGCGGCGGTGTCCGTCACGGTGGTGCCGGTCACGGGCTGGTCCTGGACCCGGGTGCCGGGGTGGGCGGCGTCCTGCCAGTCCCGGTAGACCAGGTAGCCGGTGGCGCCGGGCACCGGCTGCCAGGACAGCACCGCCCGGGCGCCGTCCTGCCGTGCGGCCGGGTCACCGGGCCGGCCGGGCCGCGTGGTGCCCTCGGGGTACGGGCGCACCGCGCAGCCCGGGTCGGAGAAGTACGAGCGGCTCCCCGACGGGCCCACGGCGACCGTCCGGTAGCAGGCGGCCACTCCGGCCGGTGCCCCGGTGTCGGTCCACTCCGGGGAGGCCGTCGCGGCGATGTCCGCGACCCTGCTGAACACGGGGTCGGTCTCGGTGCGGCGCCAGACCTCGTAGCGGGCCGGGTCGAGGCCGTTGGAGGCCCAGGTGACGTGCGTGCCGTCGGTGGTGCCCTCCGCGGTCGGCCGTCGGGGCGAGCCGTCGGTCTCCGCGGGCACGTCGACCCAGACCGGGTCGCTGTAGTTGCCCTGCTTGTCCCGCACGGTCAGGCAGTAGCGGGCCTGCCGGTACGGGCTGGTGTCCAGGTACCAGGAGTCGGCCGTGTTGAAGGTGTCCGAGTTGACGCACGGGTCGCCGTAGCTGCCCCGGTAGAGGTAGTAGCGGTCGAGTCGGGAGGACGGGTAGTCGTCCCAGTCGAGGAGGACGCCGCCGTCGTCGCGGGTGGCGGTCAGCCCGGTCGCCGAGGGCGGCGGCGGGGCCAGCCGGGTCAGCCGCACCACGGTGCCGGAGGAGCGGTTGCCCGTCCTGTCGACCGCGACGACCCGGTAGTACGGGATCGCGTCGGGGTCGATCGGTCCGTCGGTGAGGGTGCAGCGGACCCGCTCGTCGGTATCGGGGGCGATGGCGGTGCACACCGGGGTACGCACGCCCCAGTAGTCGGTGAACGGGCCGCCCGGGTCCGTGCCGCGGGTGACCTGGTAGCCGGCGAAGTCGGCGTCGTAGCCCGGCCATCCGATGGTGGTCCACGCCAGGGTGACGGTGGTGGCGCCCTCGAGGGCGGTGACCTCGGGGGCGGCGGGCGCGGCGGGAGGGTAGATGTCCGGCTCCACCGGGCGGCTGACGGTGACGGGTTCGGTCCAGGCCGAGTACGCGGGCGCGGTCCCGGCGCGGGTCACCTTGCCGACGGCGCGCACCCGGTAGAAGCGGGTGCTGCCCTCGGGCAGGGTGCCGTCGGAGTACGCCGACGTGGTGAGCGGTGCGCCGCTCCCGGCCCGCAGGGTCCAGGGGCCGGAGGCCGAGTCGGCGGACTGCACCTGGTAGCCGGTGGTCAGTCCGTACGCGGCGCTGCCGGCCGGGTTGTCCGCCCAGTCCAGCACGGCGAATCCGCTGCCGGGTGTGCCCTTCAGCCCGGTGGGCCGCTGCGGCGGGAACAGGCCGGTGTCGGGGCGCAGCGCCGCGGCGGTGGTCCGGGCGTACTCACCGGGTTCGGTGGTGGCCGGGGCGGACTCGTTGCCCGCGGTGTCGACGGCGGTCACCCGGTAGTACGAGGTGACGCCGATCGGGGCGGCCTTGTCGGCGTAGGCGTTGTCCTGGACGACCCGGGCGTCGGCGCTCCTGATCCTGGTCCAGGGGCCGCCCGGCGCGGCGGCCCGGTAGACGTTGTAGCCGGCGAAGGAGTCCTTGGTGCTGAAATCGTCGTCCCAGCTCGGGCCCCAGGTCAGGTAGTTCTCGCCGAGGTCGTCGGCGGCGTCGGGCGCTCCGTTGCCGTTGAGGTCGATGTCGCCGTAGCCGTCGGCGCCCAGGAGGTCCGGGAGCCGCGGCGGGGTGGTGTCCGCCGGGACGGCGGAGGCGTTGGCGGAGGCGCGGGACTGGTTGCCGGCGCGGTCCACGGCGGTGACGGCGAACCAGTACTTGGTGCCGTTGCGCAGCCCGGTCGCGGTGAACGTGCGGCCCTTCAGCACGGCGCTGCCGCTGATCCGGTGCGCGGTGTCGATCGCCACGGGGCTGCTCGTGGAGCGGTAGACCCGGTAACCGGCGAGGTCCGCCTCGGCGTTGGCCGCCCAGCCCACGGTGGTCCGGCCGTCGCCCCGGGTCGCCTTGACGGAGGCGGGGGCCAGGGGGGCGGTCTTGTCCGGGGTCCTCGGGGTGAGGGTGACGGCCACGTTGGCCGAGCCCTTGAGAGCGACGTAGTCGACCCGCACGGTGTGCTTCCCGGCGGGGACGGTCAGGTTGACGGCGGCCGACCGGGTGGAGGTGTAGTCGTGCCACAGGTCGACGTAGCGCTTGCTGTCGATCCAGACCCGGACGCCGTCCTGGGCGGCGGTCCTCAGCACGAAGGGGCCGCCTCCGCCGAAGTTGCGGCGCATCGTCCAGCGGACGCCGAACCGGTCGTTCGGCAGGGTGGTCCCGCTGGGACGGCCCTTGCCCCAGTTCTCGCTGATGGCCGTGTCGCACACCGACCTGCGGGGTGTGCCGGTGAGGGTGGTGTTGGCGTAGTAGTCGGCCTTCCACACGCCGTCCGCGCAGCTCACGGCGGCGGCCGGCACGGTGTCCTGCCGTACCGGGGGCGGGGTCTGCACGGTACCGGCGACGAGCGCGGCCCCGGCGGCGGCAGCGGTGACCGGCCACAGCAGCCGGTGCGCCGTCCGGACACGGGATCGCGGGGGAACGGGAACGGGAACGGGTCTGCCCATCCGGGGCGTCGTCCTTCCTCGGGTCCGGCGGCGCCCCGAGGCGTCAACACCGCCCGTGCGCCGACCAGTTGATCACCTCAGCTGCACGATGATGGCATGGGAACGGGTATTCGTGTGATGGTGTGTGCGAATTTCGTGTGCATCCTGCACGCACGGACACACGCCGGCCGCGGGAGTACCGCCCGTCAGGACGGGACCACCGGGACCGGGAGGTCCTGGGTCTCCAGGCTGATGAGCTGGTCCGGGGTGGGCGCGGGGAGTTCGGCGACGCGCTGGGCCTGGCGCTCGGTCATCTCCTGGAACATCTGCCGGGCGGAGCGGCCGTTGCCGAAGCCCTCGCCGCGCGGCATCCGCTCGAAGAGCAGGGCGAGTTCGGCGCGGGCGGCGGGCGTCAGCTCGTACTGGTGCTCCTCCGCCTGGTGCTCGACGATCGAGACCAGCTCGCCGGCGTCGTAGTCCTCGAAGAGCAGGGTGCGGCCGAAGCGGGAGGACAGGCCCGGGTTGGAGCTGATGAAGCGGTCCATGTCACCGGGGTAGCCGGCGGCGATGACGACCACGTCGTCGCGGTGGTCCTCCATCAGCTTCACCAGGGTGGCCACGGCCTCGGTGCCGAAGTCGTTGCCCGCGCCGAGCGGGGCGAGGGAGTACGCCTCGTCGATGAACAGGACGCCGCCGAGCGCCCGGTTGAAGGCGGCGGTGGTCTTCGGGCCGGTGTGGCCGACGTACTCGCCGACCAGGGCCGTGCGGTCGACCTCGACGAGGTGGCCGCGGCGCAGCAGGCCGAGCGCCTTGAGCAGCCGGCCGTAGAGCCGCGCGACCGTGGTCTTGCCGGTGCCGGGGTTGCCCGCGAAGACCAGGTGGCGGCTGAGCGGCGGCGCGGGCAGGCCGGCCTCCTCGCGGCGGCGGACCGTCTGCATGAGCTTGACCAGCGAGCCGACGTCGTGCTTGACCCGGTCGAGGCCGACGAGGGCGTGGAGTTCGCCGAGCAGGTCCTCCAGGTGCTCCTCCGGCACCTCCGGGTCGTCGGCGGACGCCGCGGAGCGCGGCTCGCCGGGCGCCGCGGGCGGCGCGGCGGGGGAGCCCGGCCGGGCCGCGGAGACAGGTGAGCCGAAGGTCAGCGGGACGCCGTCGGCGGTGCAGTCCTCCAGCCGCGGCGCGGCGCCCTCGTCGGTGCCGAGGGCCTCCGCGCAGTCCCGGGTCCGGCACTGCCGGAACAAGGGGTCGGCGGACGCGCCCACGTGCAGGGCGGGGAATCCGGAGCCGGTCACGTCGATGCTGGTGAAGGTGCCGCCCGCGCCCTCGGCGAGGAAGACGCCGTTCTTGGCGGGGCCGCTGATCCGCAGGTCGGTGACGGAGGGCCGGGCGCCGGTCCACACGACGACACCGGAGCCGCCGCAGTCCTCCACCGATCCGCCGTCGACCGTGGCATCGGCGCCCTTGTCGACGACGACGCCCGCCGCGCCCGCCCCGGTGATCCGTATCCCGGTGAGGACGGCGGTGCCGCCGGACGCGATCTGGACGCCGATCTCCTTGGTGCCGGTCACGGTGGTGCGCTCCACCCGGGTGCCGGTGGCCGAGCCCACGCCGATGCCGGTCGCCGCGCCGTCGATCCGGCAGCCGGTGACCGTGGCGGTGGCCTGCTCGGCCACGGCGACGCCGGTCATGGCGACGTCGCGGATGCCGCAGTCGGCGAGTTCCACGCGCGACTCCCCCGCGGCGTGGACGCCGTGCTCGGAGCCGCCGCGGACGAGGCAGTCGGCGAGGCGGCCGGTGGCGGTGCCGGACGCGTGCACGGCGCTGAAGGCGCTGCCGTCGATCCGGCAGTCGGCGAGGTGGCCGGTGGCGGTGCCGCTGAGCAGCACCCCGTTGGCGCCCGCGTCGGCCACGGCGCAGCCGGTGGCCTTGAGCTGGGCCTTGTCCTGCACGGCGAGGCCGACGGAGGCGGCCCCGCGGATGCGGCAGTCGGTCAGTTCGGCGCGTGCCGACCCCGTGAGGTGCACACCGGCCGCGCCGGGCGACTCGATGCGCAGTTCGCCCGCCGTCGCCTCGGAACCGTCCTCCAGCAGCAGCCCGGCCCGGCCGGTCCCGGTCAGCGTGGAGTCGGCGAGCCGCAGCCGCGCGTTGCCGCGCAGCCGGATGCCGGAGCCCGTGGTGCGGCCCAGGCGCAGCCGTACGGCGTCGAGCCGGGCCGATCCCGACAGCACGACGCCGGTGCCGTCCACGCCCGTCACGGCGGTGTCCTCCATCTGCGCGCGGACCCCGCCGGCGAGGTAGAGGCCGGCCAGCCGGGCGCCCTCCAGGCGGCAGCGCCGCAGCATCACCGCGGTGGTGCCGGCCTCCTCGTCGTCCGGGCCGCGGACCTGGATCCGGCCGCCCTCGACGGCGCAGTCCTCCATGACCAGCCCGGCACCGGGCTGCACCGC
Source organism: Streptomyces sp. NPDC088732 (assembly GCF_044751205.1). Lineage (NCBI taxonomy): Bacteria > Bacillati > Actinomycetota > Actinomycetes > Kitasatosporales > Streptomycetaceae > Streptomyces > Streptomyces sp. NPDC088732. Next base: position 231,214 of record NZ_JBIVLI010000009.1, on the reverse strand, counting down.
GACCGCGGGGGCGCCCTCGTCGGAACCCCACACGGTCACGCCGTGCAGGGCGCAGTCGGGGCCGTCGACGGTGAGCGCGGGCTGGTCGCCGGACGGCGCGGCCAGCACGACGCTGCCCCGGCCGTGCTCCGCGGCGAGCACGACGGCGCGGTCGAGCACCACGGCCTCGGTCCAGGTGCCGGGGGCGATCACCACCAGATCGCCGGCGGCGGCGGCGCGCACCGCGTCGGCGATCCGGTGGAAGGCACCCTTGCCGCCCTGTCCTTTGGGGGCCACGGTGTGACGCGTCATGTCCGGATCCTTCACTGGCTCTGCTGCTGGTCCTGCCGGCGTGCTGGTCGTGCTGGTCGTACTGGCGTGCTGCTCCCTTTCTACTGCCCTTCCCGCCGGTCCTCCTACTTGTTCTGGCCGGTGGACGTCGTCGGGGGCGGCGTGTGGTGGCGCCAGGCCGGGTCGATGCTCGCACGATAGAGATTGGTCAGGTACAGCGACTGGACGGTCTTCTCGAAGATCTTGAACGGCAGCTGGATCCAGAACTCCGCGAAGCCCTGCCGGTGGAACAGCCGGCTGCCGCCGCCCATCACGAAGATGTTCTTCACCAGGGCAGTGGAGGACGCCGTCGTGAGCGCCGCCAGGGCGTTGATGCCGCCGTCCAGGAAGGCGTCGGCGCCGTGGAGCTTCACGGTCTCGCCGTTGGCGTTGGTGATGCCCCAGACCGCCGCGTTCATGCTGCCGTTGATCCAGCCGGAGATGACGCTGCTGCCGGCGCTGAAGGAGAAGTCGTAGATGCCTCCGCGCCAACGGGTCGGGGTCTCGTTGCCGCCCCACTCGTTGGCCCAGTTCTTGTCGTGGTTGCCGGGCCGGCGGTTCCAGTGCTTGCCGCTGTCGATGTTGGCCCAGCCCGCCTTGAACGAGCCGGCGTCGCGGAAGATCGCGCCGCGGTTCTCGTGGATCGCCGTGCTCAGGCCGGTCTTGACCGTCGCGCCGACGGCGGCGTTCGCGAAGGCCTTGAGGGCCTCCTTGCCGGTGAACGGCTTGTCCTGGACGGCGGCGACGATGCCGTTGACGATCAGGTTGGCGCCGAACTCCAGGATGAACTCCTGGCCGAACTCCAGGGCCGCCTTGTACGCCACCGTCTGCCAGTACGGCTGGTAGCGGGCCTCGCGCAGCACCGCCGCGCCCGCGCCCGGCCCCTCGGGCAGCGCGGTGCCGGACCACGGCATGCGCTGCGCCTCGCGGACCCGGCGGCCCCAGCCGCGGATCTCGGTCAGCGGGCCGCGGAAGTCGTACTCGTTGCCGACCAGCCGCATCCGGCCGAGTGCGTCGGTCTCGAAGACCAGGCCGTTGTCGGTGCGCTGGGCGACGAGCCGGCCGCCCCCGTCGTAGCGGTTCCACTGGCCGCGCCAGGCGTCGGTCTCCAGGAATCCCTGGCCCTCGACCGCGCGCTGCCGGACCACCGCTCCGTGGTCGAACTCCTTCCACACCGAGTGCGCGGTCGCCGCGCCCGTGTCGAACTCGCGCACCCGCAGCGGGCCGCCGGAGTGCACCGGCGTCTCGCGGAGCCTGACGGCGGCGGGCTGGACGCCGCCCTGGCCGGGCGGCGGGACGAGCTCGTCGCGGAAGTGGCGGGCCCCGGTGGTCCACTGGTCCTGCCAGGCGCGCCCGTTCCACCAGGTGCGGATCTGCTGTCCCGCCCCGGGGTCGACCCGCGTGCCGTTCCGCTCGAACTTGGCGGTCAGCCAGCCGTTGCCGCCGGGCGCCGGGTCGCGCCAGGCGTCGACGTAGCGGCCGGAGTCGAGCATGCGGCGCTCGCGGACCAGGTTCCCCTGCCGGTCGAAGTCCCGGTAGGAGTCGTCCCACGGGATCCGGGCGTCGTGCGAACCGCGGAAGAACTCCCGCCGTCCCGAGGCGAGTTCGGTGCCCGCACCGTCCAGTTGCCGCCATGTCCAGCGGGACGCGGCCGCTCCGCCGGTGCCGCGGACGAAGCTGTTCGGTGCGCCGTTCGGGTCGGGGTGCTGCTGTCCGGTCAGGTTGCCGTGCGCGTCGCGGCTGACCCACGTGCCGCGGCCCACGGGGTCGCCGACGGCCGGCGGGTCCGCGTACTCGCGCACGACGCCGCCGGGCAGGCCCTCGCGGGCGACCCGCAACCGGCCGGTCCCGTCGAGGAACTCGTCCCGCCAGACGATGCCGTCCGGCGAGTCCGCCACCCGCACGCGGTAGCCGCTGGTGCCGCCCGCCTCCCACGGGACGTCCCCGTTGCCGCGCACATGGGCGGCGGCGGGCGGACGGGCGTTGTCGCCGGCCTTGAGGGTCGTGCCGTCGTGCAGCTTGGTGACCGACCGGGCGAAGGAGCCGTCGGCCGCGAGGTCGACGATGCCGCCGTCGAAGCCGACGTACCGCACGCCCGAACCGCGCGCGGTCGGGGACTCCTTGACCCAGGTGAACATCTGGTAGGTGCCGTCCCCGAGCACGTGCGCGAACGCCGCGTCCGCGCGGCCCGCGTCCGGCATCCACTGGTTGCGGACCCAGGACGGCGGGCGCTGCTCGCGCCAGCGCTCGGTGGTGAGGTGGCCGTCGCCGAACACCTCGCGCTTGCCGGTCTCCTTGCCGTGCGGCGACTGGCGCTCCCAGGTGCCGGGCAGCGTGCCGTCCCGGGTGAGCGTCCATTCCTGGTACTGCCCGGCGTCGTCGGGCAGCCGGCCCATGCCCCACTGCCGCTGGACGACGGCGCCGGCCCGGTTGCGGTCGGTCCAGCCGGAGTCCCGGAAGTCGCGGGTGCGCGGGCCCTGGTCCAGTTCCCTGGCGGCGCCGTCGTAGCGGTGCCAGGTCCAGGTGCCGTCGGCGCCGCGTTCGGCGAGGGTGTGACCGGCCCGGCCGTCGTACTTCTGCAGGCCGTCGCGGTACTCGCGCACCGTCTGCAGGCCTTCCTTGTCCCGCCAGCCGGTGCCCGCCGTGTCGTAGTGCCGGGTGCCGGAGCCGGTCGGCCGGCCGCCGTGGTCCCACCGCGCCCAGCTGGTACGGGCGTTGGTGCGGCCGAACTGGATGGTGTCGGTACGGCGGAACGCGTCGAGCACGTCGCCGCCGGGCAGCAGCCGCCGCTCGAAGACCGGGACCGCCCCCTTCGTCGTGCTCAGCAGGCGCACCCGGCCGTTGGCCTCCCCCGCGCGGTCGACGGCACCGCGGTGGAAGGACCCGCTGCCGACGGGGTTGCCCGCGGCGTCGGTGCGCCGCCAGGTGTGGGCGACGTGGTCCACCTCGTACCGGAAGCCGGTCGCCCGGCCCTTGTCCACGACGTTGAAGCTCTGCCGGGCGAGCGTGCCGTCAGCGGCGACCTCGACGAACTCCCCGTGCCGGGGCGTGCCGCGCAGGGTGAACTCGGCGCGCACGGCGCCGTTCTGCTGCAAGGTGACGTCCCAGTGCGCGAGGCGGTTGCCCGCGCCGTCCTCCAGCCAGCGGGCGGCCTGCGGGGCCGCCGCGGTGGGCGGCTGGGTGACGAGCACACGGCCGCCGGGTTCGCCGGGCAGCGGGGTGCCGTCGGCGGTACGGACGCCGGTCCCGTCGTAGCGGCCGAAAGAGCCGTCGGCCGCGGTGACCTGGTGGCCGCCGCCGGGCAGCGGGGTCCTGTCCCCCAGGAACCGCCCGGTCGTCCGGTCGAAGACCTCGCGGCCGCCACCGGGCAGCGTGATCTCGAAGTCGCCGTTCGTGCGGTGCGTGAGCGCGCGGCCCGCGTCGGCGGCGAACGCGTCGTCCAGCCATCGGGCCGCGCCGCCCACCGGGCGGTCGACATGGCCGGCAGGGCGGCCGTCACGTCCGGTGAGCCGCAGGCCGTCGCCGGTGACTGCGCCGTCGGGCCCGAAGGTGTCGTATCCCGTGCGGTTCGCGATCCGCAGGCCCTGGTTGCGGGGCAGCGTGGTGACCGCGTCGTCCAGCGCGACACCGGCGTTGTCGGTGAGCCGGTGGCCGCCCCGGTCGTCCGGCACCGCGACACGGCCGCCGCGCGTGCCCGTCGCCGGTTCGACGAGGGCCACACCGGTCTCCACCGGGCGGCCGCCGGCGCCGTAGCGCGTCGTCGCGCCCGTCACGTCGTCCGTCACACGGAAACCCGCGTTGTCCGGCAGGACCGTCAGCCGCTCCCCGCGCACCACACCCGCCGCGTCCGTCAGCACCTGCCCGCCCGGACGGTCCGCCACGAACACGGCACCCCGCGCGCCCTCGGCGTCGGCGAGGGCCACACCGGTCTCAACCCTGCGGCCGTCGGCGCCGTAGCGCGTCGTCGCGCCCGTCACGTCGTCCGTCACACGGAAACCGGCGTCGTTCGGCAGAACCGTCAGCCGCTCCCCGCGCACCACTCCGCCCGCGTCCGTCAGCACCTGCCCGCCCGGACGGTCCGCCACGAACACGGCACCCCGCGCACCCCCGGCGTCGGCCAGCGCCACGCCCGTCTCGCCCAGCCGGCCGTCGGCGCCGTGGGCCGCGTAGGCACCGGTGGCGTCGTCGGTGACCCGGAAGCCGTTGCCGGGGCCGAGATCGGTAACGGTGCCGGGCAGCCGGTTGCCGTGCAGGTCGGTGACGTGGTGTCCGGCGCCCTCGGTCATCAGGACCCGGTCGGCGTCCGCCGGGACGCCGTTGCGGCCGGTCAACTGGAGTCCCTGGTCGACGTGCTGACCCCGGACGGTGACACGCGTGGTGACACCGGTCCCCGTGTCGGTCACGCGCACATGGGCGTCGTCCAGGAGCACCGCGTGCACTGCGTGCCCCTGCCCGTCGACCGCGTGGACGGCCTGCGGGCCGCCGCGGCCGGCGAGGTCGACGTGCAGGCGCGCCCCGGTCGGCAGGCCGTCTGCGCCGCGCAGCGGGACGTCGTCCGCGATGCGCGCACCGGCCTGGTTGTACGTGACGACCACGTCGGTGGGCGTGTGCCGGACGTCGAAGCCGCCGCCCTGCCGGAGGGTGACCGTACGGTCCGGATCAGGGACGAGCTGACGGTCCACCACCTGGTGGGTGACGGAGCCGTCCGCCCAGGTCTGCTCCTGCACGGTGAAGCCGTTGGGCCCGGAGTGCCCGGAGTCGGACAGGTGGGTCGACGTCGTCGACACCGGCACGCGCTCGGGCAGGGTGTCCCCGCCGCCCGCCGCGTTGACGGCACCGCGGTGGATGGCGGCACGCTCGTTGATCCCGCGCATCTCCTCGTCCACGGCGTGCGGGTCGAGGCCCTCCTCGCGCAGCTGGTGGTAGGAGGCGGCCAGCCGTCCGCGGGCCTCCAGCACCTCGCCCATGACGTGCTCGTCGACCGCGCTGAGTCCCTGCGACGTACTGGCGTCGCCGCCGCGGAACCCGTCCTCGGCACGGCCGAGGTCGGTCCTGGCCGACGTGAGGTCGGCCCAGTGCTGCCGGGCGGTGCTTCCCTCCCCGCCGAGCAGGTCATCGACGGCGCGGTAGTCGTCGGCCCAGGGCGGAGTGATGTCGTCGGCCCGGTCGATCCTGGTGAGGGCCGCTTCGAGGTGCCCGCGGGTGCCGGCGCGCAGGGTGTCCCCGGACAGCAGGGACCTGGCGCCGCGGGCCAGGTCTCCCGATCCGCCCTGGTGGACGTCGTCCAGCGCACGGTAGACGGCGGCCTCGTCCCGGGCCTGGTTGCGCAGGTCCCGGACCCCCGGCGCCCGGTCCGAGCCGGGCCGCACGCGCAGGAATTCGTCGGCCGCCGTGACGACGCGGTCGAGGGCGTCGGCCCGCCGGGCGAAGTCCGTCTCGGGGACGCCCTGGAGGTCGTTCACGGCCTGGTCCACGGGGTTGATCTGCGACCGGCTGCGAATGCCGGTCCGGGTCGCGGTCCGGCTCTGGAAGGTGTCCGCGTCGAGCAGATCGGGGTGCGCTGGCCGCCCGGTCCCCGCGGTCACCGTGCGGTCCGCCGTGACGGGGCGGCCGGAGGTGCCCTCCGGGCGGACGACGAGCTCGTCGATCAGCGCCGGGCGGGAAGGGAGTGCGTCCAGCGGCTTCGGCGGCGGAACCGCGTCCGTGCCGCTGCCGCTGCCGGTGCCCAGCGGGCGGGTCTCCTCCACGTGCCGGACGGGACCGCCGTCCCGCGGCCCGGCCAGGAGGTCGTCCAGCACGCCGGGACGGGAGAGTACGCCGTCCACCGGCTTGGGGGCGGACAGCGTCTCCGCGCCCGCGCCGGCGGACAGCGCGTCGTCCACCGGCTTCGGCGGCGGGAGCAGCTCCGCGCCCGAACCGCCGGCGAAGGCGTCGACCACCGGCTTCGGGGCCGGGGCGTCGTGGAGCGGGCCGGCCGGTGCCGGGCTGTGCCGCAGTCCGGAGCCGCTCGCGACAGCCGGGGCGGGAACCTCGTGGGTGACCGCGCCGAGCGACGCGGACGGCGCCGGGAGATCCGGCGCGGCACGCCCGGACAGGAACCACTCGCGGGCGGTGTCGCTCAGGGCGATGACGCGGCCCGGGGCACCCTCCTGCACGTACCCGTACACAGGGCCCTTGTCCATCTTGAGCATCTTGTCGACCTTGTTGCGGCCGACGCCGAAGGCCTGCTGGATGCTCGTGCCGTCGAACTTGGCGAGTTCGATGCTTCCGCCGTTCTCGACCAGCCTGCGGATCACCTGCCGCAGCTCCTGGCCGGCGTCCGGCAGGTGCCCGAGGATCTCGCCGTCCGAGAGCTGCACGGCCGGCGGGGGCGCGACCTCCGTCTTCCGCAGGCCCAGTTTCTCCTCGATCGTGCCCAGCAGCCCGCCGCGCTCGTCGAGCAGGCGCTGCGCCAGAGCCTTTCGCGCGCCTTCCGCGGACGCGTGGAAGCGGTTCGTCAGTTCGATCGACGTCGTGACGTGCTGATGCGCCTTCCGCAGGTTGAAGCGCACATTGCGTTCCATGCCCGTGATGCGTTTGGCACGCTCGGTGTCGGAGAGGTCGAGGCGCTTCCCGGTCTGCTCGATGCTGTCCACGCCCCCCTGGGCCTGGCGCAACCGGTCGGAGGCCAGGTCGAACTGCTTGCCGGAGGCGCGGGCGACCGGATCGACGGTGCCGTCCGGGAAGTAGCGGCCGTCGCCGTCCGCGTTCCAGACCTTCACGGGGGTGGGCCACTCGCCGCGTGCCACGGCGCCCTCGGCGGTGATGGGCAGACTGCCGCCGAACTTGGCCTCGGGGCGGTACATCCTGGTGACGATCCGGCCCAGTTCGTCGGTCTTGCCCAGCAGCCCGAGGACGTGGTTCTGGAAGTCGCCGCCGATGGAGGCCACTTCACGCATCACGGACAGCGTGATGCCCTCGCGCACGTGCGCGCCGTGGAAGACCTCCTGCTCGAAGGAGACCAGGCGCTTGCTGCCGTCCGGGTAGGTGTACGTCCACCGGGAACGCGCTCCCGTTCCGGTGGCTCCCTCCGGGAACGCGGCGCCGCGGACCTCGTGCCCGCCGTGTTCGAGGCTCTGCATGGCCGGGCGGTCCAGCGGGTTGAGCTGGTCGTGCAGGGAGACCCAGCCGCCGCGCTCCTCCAGTACCTTGGCGTCGAAGACCAGGGTGGTCGGCCCGTACCGGGTCTGCATCGGGGCGTCCCCGGACTCCATCCGGAAGAACACGAAGTCGTCGTTGCCCAGGTTCGAGGTGTTGTTGAGCGAGCTCTTGCCGGAGGCGTAGAACTTCTGGCCGCGCCGGCCCAGCTCGCCCTGCGACGCCATCTGCCCGCTGTTCTCGATGGCGCGGTAGGCGGGTGTGGCGTGCTTGACGTGGTACGGGACCGCGTCGAGCTGCTTGCCCAGCTCGACGAACTGCGCGCGGACCGGCTCCGGCATCGCGGCCAGGAGCCTGTCGACCTCGGCGCGCAGGTTGCGGACGTTGGCCTCGGACAGCGTGCGGACGAAGGCCGTCTGCTCCTGCGGGGTCAGCTTCCCGAAGTCCCCGAACACCGACGTCCACTGACCCTCGGTGCCCGGGAAGACGGCCTTCCACTGGGTGCCGGTCGGCACCGCCTTGAAGGCCTCGTCGGTCCGGTACTGCCGGACCATGTCCGTCAGCGCGCGGGTCCGGTCCACCGCCTCGCGCGGGGCGAAGGTGAGCTGGGGGTGCAAGGGATTGCGCACCGTGACGCGCGCACCGGACGGCGCCGCCGCGGCGGCCTCGTCGACAAGCTTCGCGAAGTGGCGGCCGACGGCCGCCCACGGCGTGTGCGCGTTGCGCAGTCCGTAGACGCCGCCGAAGCCGGCGGCGTCCTTGACGAAGCCCCGCAGTCCGGTGTCGAGGTCGTCCGCGGCCGCGTGCAGCTCCCCGGCCATGACCCGCAACTGGCCGGGCGGCACCTGGTGATCGGCCCGCAGGGCCTCGTACAGCCGGACGGCGCGGTTCTCGACCTCGGCGGACTGGTCGGTGATCTCCCGGCCGGTCCAGATCCGCTGCCAGAGCCGCCCGGGTTCCTCGCCCGCCGTGGCGCGCGAGAGTGCGTCGAGCTCCCGGCCGTGGGCCTGCAGCATCTCGGCGTGCTTGATGTCACCGAGCCCGGCGAAGCGCTCGACGAGGTGGTTGACCTCGTCCTGGGCCAGGTACCGCGCGTCCATCAGGTCCTGCACGGCGTCGGTCACCGCCTGCCGCGCCAGCGTCTCCTTGCCGCGGAAGTCGGTGACCTTCTCCTGGAGCGCCTCGGCGCCGGTGACGGCCTTGCCGTCCTTCCCGGCCGCCTCCGTCTTCTGCGCGAGCTGCTGCTCGACGCCCTGGAGCTCCTCGACGGCCTTGGTGTGCTTCGCCAGGGGGCCGTCGAGCTGCCCGAGAACGTCCCAGGGGCGGCCGTCGGTCGTCCAGCGGGCCGCCGCGCCCAGTTCGTCCGTGACGCGCGCGACGTCGCCGCGGAACAGCTCGACGCGGTAGTGCTGCCCGCCCGGGCCGGTGACGGTGGCGTCCGTGGCGTGCCCGCGCCCGTTCAGCTCGACGTGCAGACGCGAACCGGTCGCGTTGTACGCGGAGTCCACCAGGGGAAGGTCGTGGGCGATCCGCAGGCCGCTGTCGTTGTACGTGGCGATCGAGTCGCTGGGCGCGTGGCGGACGTCGAAGCCGCCGTCCCGCCGCACGGTCACGGTGTAGTCGGGGTGCTCGGCGAGGTCGTTGCCCAGCACCCGGAAGGTCCGGTCGCCGTTCTCCCAGGTGCTGCGCTGGACGATGAGGCCGTTCTGCCCGCTGACGCCGCTGTTGGACAGCGGCGTCTCGTGCGTCGACACCGGCACAACACGCTCCGGCGGGAGGTTCCCGCGGGAGCCCGCGTTGACCGCGCCGCGCTCGACGGCCGCCTGGTGGTTGAGCTCGTGCATCCGTCCGTCGACGGCGAGCGGGTCGACGCCCGTGTCCTGCAGCTGGTGGAAGGCGTCCGCCTCCCGGCCGCGCGCCGCCAGCACCTCGCCCTGGTGGTGCTGGTCGACCGCGCTGACGTGCTGCGAGGTGCCGGCCTCGGTGCCGTGCAGCCCCTCCTCGGCCTTGCCGAGGTCGGTCCGGGCCGCGGTGAGGTCCGCGTAGTGCTGCCGGGCCGGCCGCCCCTCCCCGCCGAGCAGGTCGTCCACCGCACGGGTGTCGCGGGCCCAGGGGTCGGCGCCGCCGTGCGTACCGGCGGGGGGAGGGGTCGTGGTCGCCTCGTGGGCGACGGCGGGGGACGTGGGCGCGTCGTGGGCGACGCCCGAGCCCGAGGGTACCGGCGGGGGGACGTCGGTCGCCGTGCCCGGGGGCAGCAGCCATCCGCGGCCCTTGTCGGTCAGATGCAGTCCGTCGTCCGCGCCCCTGACGAGCCCGAGTTTGTCCAAGGCCGAGAAGGCCTTGGAGAACTGGTTCTTGCTGAGCCCGAACGCCGCCTGGGTCTCCAGGTCGACCTTGGAGTTCAGCAGCGGCCGGAACCCGTCGGAGTGGGTCAGCACCTTGCCCACCGACACCATGTGGGGGGTGACCTTCACCAACTTGGCGTTCGTCACCCCGGCCTGCACCGCGTCCCTCAGCGCTTCCGCCGCCGCGTCGTTCAGCGCGCCCTCCACCCTGGGCGCCGGACGCTGCAGCAGGTCCTCCACACTCGCGACGGCACCGGCCGGCGGCTGTGCCCCGGCAGTGCCGAGGGCCGCGACCGGAGGCTGCGCGGGGGGCGCGGCCTGCGGCGCCGGCGCCAGCCGGGACTTGATGTCGTGCAGCAGCTTGGTGCGCTCGGCGAGGAGGTCGTTGGCCATCACCAGGCGGTCACCGGTGGCCGTGCTCTGGAACTGCTTCGTCAGGTCGACCGACTGCTGGGCGTGCGTCTCCGCCTTGCGCAGGTTGAACCTGACGGAGTTGGTGTGCCCGCTCGCGATGCCGTTGTCGGCCTGGCGGACCTTGTCGAGCGCCTCGTCGTGCTGCTTGCCCGCGGCCCGGGCGAACGGGTCGACGGTGCCGTCCGGGAGGTACCGGCCGTCGCCCGCCGGATTGTGGACGTCCACAAGGCCGGCCCAGCGTCCGGAGACCTCGGACCCCAGGGGCGTGAAGGGGAGGTTGCCGCCGAACTTCGCCTCCGGGCGGAACAGATCGGAGACAACCTTGCCCAGTTCGTCCGGGTTGTCCATGACGCGGAGCGCATGGGCCTTGAAGTCACCGCCGATGGACTGCACTTCGCGCACCACCGACAGCGCGAGCCCTTCCCGCACCTCCGCGCCGTGGAAGACCTCCTGCTCGAAGGAGACCGTACGGGTGGAGTTGTCCGGGTACGTGTAGGTCCACCGGGCCCGCTCGCCCGTTCCCTTGAAGCCATCGTCGAAATCGGCCTTGCGGACGCTCTCCCCCCCGAACTCCAGGTTCCGCATGGTCGGCCGGTCCAGCGGGTTGAGCTGGTCGTGCAGGGAGACCCAGCCGCCCCTCTCCTCCAGCACCTTGGCGTCGAAGATCATGGTGGTGGGCCCGTACCGGGTCTGCATCGGGGCCTTGCCGGACTCCATCCGGAAGAACACGAAGTCGTCGTTGCCCAGGTTGGACGTGTTCTTCACCGAGCTCTTGCCGGACGCGAGGAACTTCAGGCCGCGGCGCTCCAGTTCGCCCTGCGACATCATGAAACCGCTGTTGGCCATGGTGTGGTAGGCCGGTGTCGCGTGCTTGACGTGGTGCGGGAGGTTCTCGACCCGGGCGCGGAGGTCGCGCAGGGCCTGGGCGTCACCGGCGTCCATCTTGCCGAGCAGGGCGTCGAACTCCTCCCGCAGCACCCGGATGTTCCGGCCGGAGAGGTTCTTGACGAACTCGCCCTTCTGCGTGGGCGTCAGGTTGTCCGGGAAGTCCCCGATCGCCTGGGCCCACTTCCCCTCGGCGTCGGGGAGGACCTTCCTCCACTGATGGCCCGTCGGTACGTCCTTGTACGCGCCCCACACCCGGTACCTGCGCACCACGTCGACAGCCCCGCCCGAGAGCCCGCGGGCCGCCTTGCCGACGAGGAACGACTCGGACAGCTGCACCGCCTCCCCCGGCCGGGCCGCGGCGAGGGCGTCGTCGACGAGCTTCGCGTAGTGGTTCGCGGCGACGACGAGCGCCTTGTTCTGGGCGCGCAGCGCGTACGCGCCGCCGAAGCGGGCGGCGTCCTTGACGAATCCGTCCGTCATCACGCCCAGCCGGCCGGCCGAACCCCTGAGCTCGTCGACGAGGCCCTGGATCTCCACGCGGCTCGCCTGCGAACCGGGCAGCAGCGCGTTCTCGAGGTCGGCGACCCGCACCCGCACCGCGCCGGCCTGCGTCCTGATCTCCGGCCCGGTCCAGACCCCCTGGTCGGGACGGCCGGCGCCCTGCGGGGTACGGGCGAAGCGGTCGAGGTCGTCGCCGTGCGCGCGGAGCCGGACGGCCTGGTCCACGTAGCTCGAACCGGCGAGCCGGTCGACCAGGCTGTTGAGCTCGACCTGGGTGAGGTTCCGGGAGCCGATGAGGTCGTCCACAGCGCCGTCGAGCGCCGCCGTGGCCTTCTGCTCGTCCAGGACGGCGTCGTCCACCTTGGCCTGGGCATCGGACAGCTTGGGGGAGTTGTCCGACAGCTGTGCCAGGTCGTTCTCGACCTGGCGCAGCTTGCTCGCCGCGCCGGCGTGCACCTCCAAGGCGTTGTTCAGCGACGCGAGGTCGACCGGCGTGTGCGCGGCGGGCGCCGCCGACGGCGCCTGGTGGGACCCGGAGCCGGAGCCCGAAGGCCCCGCCGTCGCCAGGTCGTCGCCCGCGTTCGCCGTCGGGTGCATGCCGCCCCGCAGCCGCGGGAACTCGTGGCCGAGCAGTTGCGCGGTCACGTCCTCTGTGAGCGCCCGCACGGTCAATCGGCCTTCGAGGGTGCCCAGCCGGTCCTGCACCACGTGGTAGGCCTGCTGGAACTCGGCCCGCGTCACCGTTCCCTCGCCCAGCTTCTGCAGCCGCAGGTTCACCGTGTGGAACAGGTCCGTCTCCCGCGACAACTCGCTGCGCACGGGTGCGGAGGCCGGTGCCTCCTTCCAGGACGCGGGCGTGGGCAGCGGGTTGAACAGGTCGTTGTTGTGCAGCACCGTGCCGCGCAGGTCGGCGGCGAGGTTGCTGAAGCCCGTGCCGCTCCACTCCTTGGTGAACGCCCGGTCGCCACCGGTGATCTCCACCTTGACCGCGTTGCGGTCCGCATCGTGGGTGACGGTCACCGTCAGCTCGTCCGTGTAGCCGGGCCGGCTGACCACGAACTCCCTGACATTCGGATTCGTGCCCTCGGTCCGGACGATCGCGTCGTCCAGGCCCTCCCAGCGCCGCACCGCGCCCTGCTCGAAGGCCCGGCCGAAGTCCTCGAAAGCCGTCCCCGACGGCAGGCCCTGCCACTCCTCACGGAGCAACGCGGGAAGCTCGGCGTTCGGGATCTGCTCCGCACGCACCGGGATGACGGTGATGCCGTCCGGCTCGACGCGCGGCGAACCGGTGCGCACCAGCCGCGTCGGGGAGAGCGTCACCTCCGACTGGTCGCTCAGCGCGACCGCGACATCGTCGGACGCCCTCTGATAGCCCGGCGGGTAGTCCATCGCCAGCTTGCCGTGATTCGCCGGCACTTCGATCTCGAAGACCACACGGTTGCTGTTGACGCCGTTCTTCGCCCACTCCGCCTGGAAGCCCCGGTTGTTGGACGTGGAGGCGGGCAGCCGCTCGATGAACACATCGGCCTGCGCCGCGTGGGGGTCCATCGCCACACCGCGCCAGACCGTCATCGGCTCGTTCGCGCCCTCGTGCAGCAAGCCCTTGGTGACCTTGTTGAACTCCTCGACCTTGCCGATCAGGCCCGGGTTCGCCTCCAGGACACCGGCGTTGAGGTAGCCCCCGTAGCCCTTCTTCGAGGTGAAGGCACCACCGATCACGTTCTGCATGAACAACTTCAGGTCGTTGTCCACAGCGGCCTTGCCCAGATGCGCACGCGCCAAGTCAGCGGCGGCGGTCCAGTTCCCGGCCTCACCCGGCGGCACGCTCCCGGGCACCTCAACCGGCGGCCGGCCGGACGTCTCGGTCCTGGTCAACGTGCCGGTGACCCGGTCGTAGACCTGATTGCCCAGCGGCGACGCCACATGGATCTCACCATCGCCGACCAGCTTCGCCGGCCACGACGTCCCGCCGACCGGCACGTCCGCCACCGTGCTGCCGGCGATCTTGATCTCGGCGCCCGCGAAGTGGCCGCCGGAGAGCGCCGCGGTCTCCCCCGCGGTGCGCAGCGCCGGCCCCAGCCGCTTGTACGTCCAGCTGTGGACAACCGTGCCGCCGGCGTCCAGCTCCCGCACCGTGAACTGGGCGCCCCCGCGCTGGACGTCCGCCACATCGAAGTGATGTCCGGCGACAACGGGGTTCCCCACCAGCTCCGGAGTCTTGCCGCGCTCGGCACGCACGACGAAGCCGTCCTGCCCCGGGACACCGACGACCGAACGGTTGTCGACCGGGGGCAGTGGCGCCGGCTGGTGCGAGCCCGAGGTCCCCGCATTCGCGAGGTCGTCGCCCGCCGTCACCGGACGGTCCCCACCGGGCGGCGGCACCAGGTCGCCGGCCTGCTGCGGCGCGCCGCCGCCGAGCCCGCGTCCGCGGTACGACTGCACCTCGGGGAGCGGAGCGCCCCCCGTCACCTCGGACCAGTGGGCCTCGGCCTGGGTCAGCGCGGCGTCGGCCTGCCGGACCTGCTCCCACGATTCGAGGTACCGGACGCCGTCGACCTCCGCCGAGGTGCCGAGGCCCTCCACGTAACGCGTCTGCAGGTCGTCGCGGACGATCCGGGCGTTGATCAGCTCGCGGCGCGCGTCCGTGATGGCCGTCGCGGAGTCGATGTGCGACAGCTCGTCCAGGGAGCTCCCGGCCGGGCCGCCGTGGTGCGATCCGGTGTGGGGCATGTCCACGGTGCCGGTCCCGGTGGGCGACGCGGCCTTCCCCTTGCCCGCCACCGCGGGAGGCGCGTCCGGGGCGTTGTGGACCGGCGTGCCCGTCGGGGGCTCGTGCGCCGCGGGCCGCGCGTCGAGCACGGCGTCCATGAACCCGTCGGTGAACCGGCCCGCGTCGGTGTGCGCGAGCGGCAGGTTCCGCGCCGCGTACAGGTAGGCGTTCTCCAGTTGCGCCGCCGTGATCCGGTGCTCCTCCAGGGCGTGCGGCCCGCCCGACGGGGTCCCGTCGAGGGTGCCGCGGACGGCACCGAGGTCGCCCGGCGCGCCCGGGCCCAGGGGCACCGGCGCGTCCCGGCCCGGCAGCCAGACGGTCAGCGAACGGGCGCCTGTCGTGCCGTCGGTCCCCACGACCAGCCGGATGTCGGCGGAGGGGTCGGCTATCGCGTGCTCCAGGTGCTGCCGCACCGGCAGCGTGTCGTCCATGAACCGTCCGACGTCGTTCCCGCCGGCCCCGCGGACGTCATGGCCCGCGCCGCCGGGCAGGCCCGTCTCGGTGCCGTGCGCGAACGGCGGCGAGCCGCCCGCCAGATCGTCCACCGAGTGCCGGAACAGGCCCATGTCCTGCAGCATGTCGTCGATCTCGCCGAACAGGTGCTGCACGTCGGACGGGTACCGCACCAGGGACTCCGGCGTGTGTCCGGCCGAGTCGCCCGCGGTCGACGGGCCGGGGCTCGGCACCGTGTCCGGGGTGCCGCCCACGGAGCCCCGCCCGATCCCGGTGAGCGAGTCGCCGGCGGCGGGGGCGGCGACCGAGGGGCCAGGCAGGTCGGCCAGCCCCGGGCGGAGCGTGCCGTACGACTCGCCCAGCTGACGCGACAACTGTCGTCCCGCGTCGTCACCCGAGGTGAGGATGGTGTGGGTGATCATCTTCTCGAACTGGTCGAGGATGAACAGACGCTCCTTCTGCGAGGCCGTCGCGAGATTGCCGTCGATCAGGGGACGCTGGTGGTCGAAGAGCACGAAGGTCTTCGCCTGGTCGGTGGCCGCCTGGAACCGGCCCTCGTTGTGGAGCCGCCAGTCCTCCACCTCGCCGAAGGCGTTCTGGTACCTGATGGTGTCGTCGGCGGTCAGCTTGGCCACGGGCCCCGTGCCGTCCGCCCAGTGCCAGGCGCCGTCGCGGTGCAGCATCGTGTCGACGAGCCGGTACGGGGCCGCCACCCACAGGTCCGCCACGGACTTCCCGAGCGCGGCGGAGACGAACCCCTCCGCGAACCGCACGCAGTTGAAGCGGAACAGGTCGTACACGGACCCGGAGTTGGCCATCGCGTAGCGGTACGCGTCGAACAGCTGCGCCGCGGTGATCCGGTAGGTGCCCAGGACCCGGACGTGCCCGGAGAGCAGGTACTCGGCGTCGTTGACGATGGCACCCGGGCTGCCGAAGAGGTGCCCGTTCTCGGGGTAGAAGCCGATCGTGAGCGGTCGGTGCTCGCCGGGCAGCAGCACGGAGACCATCGCGTGGCCGACGTCGTCGGAGAACTCGCGCCAGGTCCGGCCTCCGGGGCTCGCGACGAGCGCCACCTCGATGTTCGCCGCGGGGTGGTCGATGGCCGCTTCCACGTGCTGCCGCAGCGGACGGACCAGGTCCACGAACTCCGAGAAGCCGTCCAGGTCCTCGGTCCCGTGCTCGCTGACCGGGGACCCGGGCAACGAGTCGTCGTCGAAGTCGAAGCGCGAACGCACCGGTGCCCCGGTGTCGTCCAGGACCATGTCGTCCAGCCCGTCGAGCAGGCCGCTCTCCGGCCGCGGAGGCCTCGGCGGGGCGGGCGGCGCGGGGTGCCCGCCCGTACCCGGGGCCGGGGCCGGGGACGCGTCGTGCCCGAGGTCCGTCTCCCGCACGCCGCCCGGGAGCCTCCCGCGTTCCGGGCCGGCGATGTGCACGGCCAGCTGGTCGGCCTGGGCCCGGACGTCGACCTTGGTGAAGCCGGCACCGCGGATGTTCTCCAGCACTTCGCGGGAGGCGCTGACGGTGCCCGGCGTCGTGTCCTCGTGGCCCATCTTGCGCAGCTTGATGTTGACCTCGTGGAACAGCTCCGCGTCGTGCGAGTGGACGTGGCCGCCGCCCGACACCGACGCGGGTGCCTTCCCGGCGCCCGCGGTGCCGAGCGCCGGTTCGGTGACGCGGGGCGGGGTGCCGTCGGGGGTGTGCGGTCCCCGGCCGGCCGGTCCCGGGCGGACGGGGGTGCCGTGCAGATCGGCCGCCGCCGGGAGCACGGGCTGCTCCCCCCTGCCCGCGGGGGCGCCGGCGAAGGCGTGCCCGGCGTCATCGGTCCTGGCGGGTGCACCGGCGAAGGCATGGGTGTCGGCGGGGCGCAGGCCCGGCCCGGATTCGACGAGGTCCAGGGCGGCGGCGCGGGTGCCGTCCACCGGGGGAAGGGTGTCGCCGGGCAGGCGCACCGGCGAGGGCGTCGGGCCGTTCGCGGCCGAGGAGCCGGGGACGAGCCGGTCGGGAACGGCACCGGCGCGCGGGGAGCCCGGGGTGTGCACGAGTTCGTCGAGGTGGAGCCGGGTCTGGTTGGCGGTCAGCGCGCTCGCGGCGCGGTCGCCGAACTGGGCCCCGGTGCCCGCCGGTACCGGGCTCTGCGGGGTGTTGCGTCCGCCGGCCGCGAGCAGGTCCAGCGCGGAGCCGCCGGTGCCGTTGGCCCCGTGGTGGGCCTGCCCGATTCCGGTGACCGGCACGTGGCCGCCGGCGGCCGCGCCGCCCGGGGTGATCCCGGCGGTGAGGTCGTGGCCTGCCGCGGTGACCGGCGGCGGTGCCTGGGCGCCGGTCACCGCCGAGTGCAGCATGCCGTTGCCGGCGCCGGGGGTGCCGGGGGTGAGCAGGTTGCCCGCGGCGGCGGTGCCGGGGGGCGGCGCCTGCACACCGCCGAGCAGGACGTTCGCGGGGCTGTGCGCGCCGCCCGCGGTGCCCGGCAGCAGCGTGTCGAGGTGGCTCACGGCGCCGGGGGGCGGTGCCTGCACGGCGGTGAGCGCGGAGTGCGCGGCGCCCGGAAGGGGCGTGCCGGTGGCGAGGTTGACGCCCTGCACGGCGGGGGCCCCGGCGGAGCCCGGCAGGTAGAGGCCTGAGGAGTGCAGGGAGGGGGCCGAGGAGGCGGCGCTGACGCCGAGCCCGGCGTCGGTGCGGCCGCCGAGCGGGGTGAAGCCGCCGTTCAGCTCCAGGTTGTTCAGGTGGGCCTTGGGGATGTCGACGAGGGCGTCGAGCTGCCGCGAGGCGTGGAAGCCGAGGCCGGCCCGCTCGCCGATGGCGCCGACGTTCCCCATGTGCAGCGAGGGGCTGCGCAGCGCGGACGCGAGGTCGACGGGGCCGAGGTTGAGGTCGAAGGGCCGCATGCCGGCGTTGGTGCCGGCCCAGTCGCCGAGCCGGACGTTGCCCAGCTCCACGCGGGGCATGTCGACCAGCGCGTCCAGGCCGTGCGGGCCGCCGTGCGGGATCGGCACCGCGCTGACACCGTGGCCGACGGCGTTGGCGAGGGGCGCGCCGAAGATGTGCTGGCCCATGAGGCCGCGGTCGATGAAGCCGATGCGCAGGGCGCCGCCCAGGCCGAACTGGCCGATCTCGCCCGCGTCCACGGGGAGCAGCAGCCGCAGCCACTTGCCGCCGCCGAGTTCGCGCACGCCGAAGTCGTAGGTCGCCTTGGCGCCGGTGGTCAGGCCCTCCCAGCCGATGGTCAGGCCGCGGCCGAGGCCCTTCCAGCCGGCGGCCAGGCCGCCGCTGATGATCTCCGGCAGTCCGCGGACGACGCCGGGGATGCCGCGCAGGCCCTGCACGACGGTGATGCCGCCCCGCTGGATGACCATGCCGGCGAGGCCGGGCAGGTTGTGCACGCCCTGCATGACCCACAGGCCGCCGGCCTTGATCCAGGTCGTGCTCAGGTGCACGAAGTCGCGCAGGCCCGGCATGATCGTGGTGAACCGGAAGCCGTTGGTGAACAGGTTGCGCAGCGCCTGGAAGGCGGTGCTCGCGATCGCCTTGAACCCCTTGGCGAAGGCGGTGCCGCCGGCCTTGATGATCTGGAAGATCGGCAGGGCCTTGGTGGTGGGGGCGATGATGCCGAGGCCGGCGAGGAAGAGGTCGAGGAAGTTGGCGTCGCCCTTGGCGAAGTCGACGATGGTCTTGATGAAGAGCGTGAGGTTGACGCCGAGGGCGAGCAGCGCGATGGGGCCGCCGAAGATCAGCGCAGGGATGATCAGGATGATCGCCAGCCACTGGAAGGCCTCCCAGAACACCTGGCACTGGGAGATGGGGAGCTGGATGTTGGCGACGCCGTTGATGTTGGAGGCGGCGGTGCCGGCCCCCTCGCCGTGCTCGGTGCCCGCGCCCCTGGCGGTGGTGGCGTAGGTCTCGCGCTGCGGGTCGTCGGCGGACAGGCCGCGGCCGGCGTTCAGCGCGCCATCGGCCCTGGCCTGGAGTTCGACGAGCTTGTCCGCCCAGGTGGTGAGGGCGTCCGCGGCCTTCTCGAAGGACTGGGCGACGTCCTCGATGTGGCCGCGCAGCCGGTTGTCGACCTTGCCGCGCAGGGCGTCGGCGGCCTGGCCGACGAAGACGCTGTCGCCCGCGATGTTCATCACCGCGTCGATGGCCGCGCTGATGTCCCGGGCGTTGTCGCCCATGGTCTTCAGCTCGGTCGACAGCTGCCTGATCTGCTCGGGGTCACCCGGAGTGGGGTCCCCTGAGAGCCCGATCGCGTCCCAGTCGGTCGGGCGTGCCATGGGTGTTCCTCCCGGAAACGACAGGACGGGGCGGGGGCGGTTCCCTCACCCCGACCACGCACGAGTGCGGGGTGCGGTTCACGTGACCTGCGTTACAACGGCGCCGGGTGGTGAACCGGGCGGGCCGGTCGCGCGTGGTCCTGCTGACCGGAGTCTCGACGGGGTACCGGGAGGCCCTCTTGCCCGACAAACTCAAGATCGACTACGACGTCCTCAACGACGCCAAGACCGACCTGGAACACCTGGCGAGCGGTATCGGTCCGCTCTTCGACACCGGACTGTTCGCCCAGCTCGGTGGGGGCGACGGCACCTCGGTGCTGGGTGACGCCGGCCTGGCCTCGGCGCTGAGCAGCTTCTACTACAACGCCCAGTCCACGATGACCCGGGCCGACAAGGGCATCAAGGAACTGGCGAGCGCCTTCGGCTCGGTCGGCGAGGCGTTCTTGTCGTTCGACTCGGAACTGGCCCAGGGCATGGGCATCACGGGCAGCAACCTGGCCCTGCAGAACTACTACCGCGACAAGGACCTGTGGGACTACAAGCAGAAGCACATGGACCAGTGCGTGCCCGGTCCGGACGGCTCGATGCCGGACTTCTGCTCGGCCACGGACCCGGGCCAGCCCCCGCTGGACCAGAACATCAAGACCGAGCGCGGCGAGGTCCACACGCATCTGACGGTGGACGACAAGGGCAATGTGATCAAGGAGGAGTCCACCGTCACCTACGACGGCAAGACGTACACCTCCGTCACCAACTACAGCAACGACGGCCGTAGTTACACGACGGACACCTCCTACCCCGACGGGTCCAAGGTCCATTCGGAGACCAACCTCAACACGGACGGCAGCGGGAGCATGGTCGTCACCAACAGCGACGGTGACAAGACCGAGTACACCCGCGGCCCGAAGGGCACCGACGGCAAGCAGCCGGACTGGGTGCAGGTCGGCGGCAACGACCCGGACGACGGCGACGGTGGCGGCGGCCACCAGCCGCCCCCGCGCCCGACCGGCGGTGGCAGCGGCGGCGGAACCCGGCCGAGCATCGCCTGACCGCATCCCCTGCGGCTTCCCCCCACCCCATCCCAGAAAGACAGGACGACATGGCTTACAACGGCATCAACCTCGACTACGCCAAGATCGAGGAGGTCGTGAACCTCCTCCACAACGCGCACGAGAACCTGCTCCCGACCCTGAGCAACCTGCGCAACCAGGTCAACGCGCTCGTCGACGACGGCATGGTGTTCCAGCAGTCCAGTGAGGTCATCCGGACCACCTACAACAATTTCGACACCAGCCTGCTCGCCGCGGTGAAGGGCATCAACGACTTCTCCGAGATGTTCAAGGGCATCAAGGAGAACGCGATCCAGTTCGACCAGGGCATCAGCAGCAGCCTCCAGGGCAACAACTGACCGTCGCACAACGGCGAGGGGCCGGACCGGAAGCGTGCTTCCGGTCCGGCCCCTCGCCGTTGTGCCGCTATGTGCGGGGCGGCCGCCCTCACTCCGCCGCCCGGAGCGTGGTCAGGG
Source organism: Streptomyces sp. NPDC088732 (assembly GCF_044751205.1). Taxonomy (NCBI): domain Bacteria; kingdom Bacillati; phylum Actinomycetota; class Actinomycetes; order Kitasatosporales; family Streptomycetaceae; genus Streptomyces; species Streptomyces sp. NPDC088732. The sequence goes on along the minus strand of NZ_JBIVLI010000009.1, from coordinate 210,610 downwards.
GCACCTGGACCGCCAGCACCGTGCCGCCGGGACCGGCGGTCCAGCCGCGGCCGGGGTGGCTGACGCCGCGGACGACGCTGCCGGTCAGGCGCACACCGATCAGGTCGCCCTCGGCCATCGTCTTGGGGGCGAGCAGCAGGCCGCGGCGGGCCCGGCGGGCACTGACCGTCCAGCCGCTCATACCGCCCTGCAGACCGTCCGCCGAGGCGGCGTAGACCAGGCCGAGGCCCTGGTCGCGGCCGGAGAGGGCGATCTCCTTGAGGACCTTGTCGGCGGCCGGGTTCATCAGCAGGTCGGCGTCGTCGACGACGACCGCCCGCGGCCCGGGGAGCGCGTCCAGCGCCGCCCGGACGTCCTCCGCCGAGGGGTCGGCGCCGGTGAGCACCCGGACCGTGCCGTGCCGGGCGAGCGCGCGCAGCGGCGATTCCCGGGGGGCGAGGACGACCAGGGACGTACCGCCGGCCAGCAGTGAGACCGCCAGCGAGGCGAGGGTGTTGCTGCGCCCGGACCCGGCGGGACCGAGCACCCCGAAGACCGAGGAGGAGCCGGCGAGGTCGGCGCCGATCGGCTCGCCCGCGTCGCCTCCGACACCGAGCAGGCCCCACAGCGGCCGCCGGAACTCGGCGGGCACCTTGTCGTACGTCTCGGAGAACTCCACGGAGCGGGGCAGCGAGGCGATCTGGAACGGCCGGCGGGCCTGCGGCACGCGGGCGTCCCTCTTGCGGGCCTCGTCGCCGATGGTGCGCAGCGCCTCCGCCTGCTCGGTGCCGCCGCCCTCGGCGAGCAGCGCCACCTGGGTCTCGGTGCCGGTCAGGACGTGCCAGCCGCGCCCGGGCGGGATGTTGGACGGGATCTTGCCGGGCATCAGGCCGACCGCCTGGTAGTCGCTGCGGTCGCCCTGGCGCAGCAGCAGCTTGTGGTCGTTGTGCGCCGCCATCCGGCCGCCCAGCAGGGAGCGCTCGGAGCTGGCGATGACGTGGATGCCCGCGCCGGCGCCCTCGCGCACCAGCCGGATGACCTCCTGGACCAGGGCGCCGTGGTCGTGGTCGTCCAGGATGGCCGACAGGGAGTCCCAGCCGTCCACGAGCAGCAGGATGTGGGCGGGGCGCTCGGCCTGCGGCAGCAGGCGGCGCAGTTCGGCGATGCCGGTGGCGTTGTGCTGCTGCGCCAAGTCCTGACGGTTCGTCAGCTCCTGGTTGAGCCGGCGCAGCAGGCGGCCCAGGCGTTCCATGTCGTGCCGGGAGACCACGGCGCCGCAGTGCGGCAGCGAGGCGAGGGCGGCGAGACCGCCGCCGCCCGCGTCGATGCCGTACAGGTGCACGTCCGCGCTGCTCACCGCGCGGGCCGCGGAACCGGCCAGGGTGCGCAGCACCTGGGTGCGGCCGGAGCGCGGGGAGCCGATGACGTACAGGTGCCCGAAGGTGGCGAGGTCGGCGACCGCGACCCGGCGCTGCTGCAGCGCCGGCACGTCCTCCAGCGCGTACGGGATGAGCAGCCGGCCCTCGCGGGTGGTGCCCATCGCCTCCAGGTCCGCCAGCAGCACCCGGTCCGACAGGGGCGGCAGCCACGGGCTGGACTCCGGGGTGAAGTCCTCCAGCGTGTCCGCGGCGGCCCTGATCTCGGAGACCAGCACCTGGAGGTCGGTCGGTGCCGGGGCCTGGGGGGCGCCGGAGACCACGACGGTCTCCGCGGGCATGGCGGCGGCCCGGCCCAGTCCGTCCCAGGACAGCTGCGCCGCGTGGACCGGCCTGCGCTTGTCGGCCTCGGGCCGGGCGGCGCCCGCCTCCTTGGGCCGCGGGCGCTCGGCGCCGGCCCACGCCGTCTGGAACGGCTCGGACGACTTCGGGCCGCGGCGGATCAGGGCCCGTCCCGGGGTGGCCGACGAGATGTCGACGGCGTCCCGGGTGTCGATGATGTCCTGGCTCTCGTTCTGGTCCGTGACGCGCAGCGCGATCCGCAGGTTGGTGTTGGCGCGGATGTCGCCGGTCACCACACCGGCCGGACGCTGGGTGGCCAGGATCAGGTGGATGCCGAGCGAACGGCCGCGCTGGGCGATGCTGATGAGGCCGGGAACGAAGTCGGGAACCTCCCGGACCAGGGTGGCGAACTCGTCGATCACCAGCAGCAGCCGGGGCAGCGGCTTCAGGCTCGGGTCGGCGGCGCGCTTGGCCTGGTACTCCGGGTGGTCCTTGGCGTCGGCGGCCGCGAGCACGTGCTCGCGGCGCCGCAGTTCGGCGCTCAGCGACTCCAGGGCCCGCTCCACCAGGTGGGCGTCGAGGTCGGTGACCATGCCCAGGGTGTGCGGGAGGTGCGCGCACTCCTTGAAGGCGCTGCCGCCCTTGTAGTCGATGAGGACGAAGGTCAGCTCGTCGGGGCGGTTGGCCGCGGCCAGCGAGGCGACGAAGGTCTGCAGCAGCTCGGACTTGCCGGAGCCGGTGGTGCCGGCGACCAGTCCGTGCGGGCCGTCCTGGACCAGGTCCAGGGAGAGCGGCCCGTCGAAGCCGGTGCCGATCACGAAGGACGTGGACGCGGGCCGCGCCCGCCAGCCCTCCAGGATCGCCCTGGCGTTCGGCGGCTCCTGGTCCAGCAGGTCCAGCAACCGCACCCGCTGCGGGAGTCCGGCGTCGTGCTCGGGGCTGACGTCGCGCACCGGGGCCAGCGCGCGGGCCAGTTGCTCGCACCACTGCGGCCCGACCTGGTCGGCGCGGACCGCCGGGACGTCGGGGGTGCCGGGGCGCTTGACGGTCAGCCGGCCGTCCGCGGCGAGCACCACGCCGGTGCTCTCCTCGGGCAGCAGCCGCTCCTGCTCGTCCAGGCAGACGCTGAAGACGCGCACGCCCGGGCCCTCGGTGAGCACCTGCACCATGCCGGGCACGTCGCGCAGGCGCCGGGCGCCGTCGGCGATGACCAGCACGTCGGGACCGCCGATGCCCGCGTTGCGGTCGGTGCCGGTCGCCCGCTTGCGCGACTGGATCTGCGAGACCAGCTCGCCGACGCGCGCGGTGGTGGACTCCGGGTCGTTGCCGATCAGTACGACGGGTCCCGCGGTGGCCGCGGGCCGCAGATGCGCGAGCCAGCGCACCCAGGCCCAGTCGGCGGCCCGCTCGGGCTCGGTGAGGACGACGATCCGCAGGTCGCGCGGGCTGTGCAGGACGGCCGCCTGCACCACCAGCCAGCGGGCCAGCGGCTGCACCTCGGCACCCGGGCCGGCGAGGCCGACGACGCCGTGGGCGGGGATGTCGACGCCGATGGGCGTGTCCGGGATGTTCCAGCGGATCGAGCGGTGGTTCTCGTCGCGGGAGGGGTCCTCCAGCTCGCGCAGCGAGGGCTGGTCGGCGGTGCCCAGCCGGAGCACCAGGTGGTCCGGGTCGTGCCGGCGCCGCTCCCACAGCCGGCCGCCGGGGCCGGTGGCGATCAGCGCGACCGCGGCCGGGTCGGGGCCGGTGACGTTGCGCACCTTGCGCTCCCGGGCGACGGCCTCCCGGACGCCCTCCTCCAGCGTGGCCCGGCGGGCCGAGTACTGGCGCTCCGCCTCCTCGTAGTCCCTGCGCGAAGTGCGGCGGCCGGTCACCCAGTTGGTCACCAGCATCGCCGGGCCGAGCATGATGAAGACGAGGTAGTAGTACGACTTGAAGACGCTGATCATGAAGAAGCCGAGGATGACCGGCGACAGCATCATCACGGCCGGGAACGGGCGCTTGTTCGGCGGCGTCGGCGGCGACGGCAGCCGGACCCGCTCGGCGTCCAGGTGCGGGGCGATCCGCGGCGGGCGGTTGTAGTCGATCCCGTAGCCGTCCGCCGAGGGCGTCACGGCGGCGTCCGGCTCGACCGGCCCGCTCAGCCGCAGCAGCACCGCGCCGACGGTCAGGTCCTCACCCGCCGGCCACGGCACGGGCTGCCCGGGAGCGCCGGTGCGCTCGGTGGCCGCGCGCGGCGGCCGGATCCGGCGCAGCGCCGTCACCGCGTCGTCCGGCGGCGGGGCGGCCACCCGGGCCCGCACCGACCCGCCGGGCTCCCCGGTGCGGTGCCAGGAGGCGGTGCCGTCCGCCGCGACGGTCACCCACAGACCGCGGGCGGGCACGCCCTCGGCCGCGGCGTCGAGCCGGATCGCGCAGAGCGGGTCGGAGCCGATCTCGTGGCTGCCGGGACCGAGCCGCCAGGTGCGTCCGGCGCCGGGGCCGGACACCACGTGCACTTCGGCCAGTTCCAGTTCGTCGTCGCCGGCCAGGCGCACCAGGTCGGCGGTCCCGGCGGGGGCCCCCAGGCCCAGCAGGCTGCCCTCCCGGACGCCGGTGCCGGCGACCGGCGCGGCGGGGTCGAGGCGGCTGCCGTCCGCGTACAGGGAGCGGGCGGCGGGGGCGGCGGCGGCCGCCCACTCCGGCCCGTGCCCGTCGGCCGGCTGCTCCTCGTGCTCCAGGGCGGCGGCGAGCTCCCCGACGGTGGCGTCGGCGGGCAGCCGCAGCTGGTGGTCGCGGCGGAGTCCGTCCGCGCTGTCCACTGTGGTGATGGTGAGGTTCACGATGTCCCGTCGGTGCGTCGGTGCGTCAGGGCGTCGGGGGCGCGGCGGAGACGCCGGCGATACCGGACGTCGTGGGCTCGGCGAGATCGTCCAGGTCCTCGCCGGTGTCGGCGGACGGGCGCTGGACGGCCGGCCGGACCGGCGGGGCGGACCGGGCCGGAGGGCTGTCGGAGGTGACCCCGAGCGCGAAGTCGGGCTCGGCCAGGTCGTCGTGGGGTGCCGCGGCGACGCCTGCGGGCAGGACGTCGGGGTGCTCCACGGGCGCGGTCTGCACCGGCGGCTCGTCGTCGTAGGGGCCGGGGCCGCCGGACGCCGGGTGCGGCGGCAGCGCGTTCAGCGCCTTCACCACCGCGCGCGCCAGCGGCAGGGCGTCGATCCGCCCGACGGCGGGGGCGCCGTGGACGGTCAGCATCCCGTCCGGGGAGGCGGCCAGCAGCCGCACCCGGCCGCGGGCGAGCCCGAGGGTCAGCAGGCGCACGCCGTCCGGCAGCGGCCGGGCCGGGGGCTCGGCGGTGACCGCGAAGAAGACGCCGGGCCGGTCCACGACCTCGTCCGCGGGGCGGCCCTGGTGACGCGGGTGGACACCGCCGGACACCGCCACCGTGCCCGCCGGCAGGCGCACCTCCAGCTGGGCGGCGAGCGCCTGGAGGACCGCGCGGGAGGCCCGCGGCGCGCCGTGCACGGAGACCGCGGAGGGGCCGGTGGCCAGGTCGAGCAGGACGGCGTGCCGTCCGTCGGTGCCCGCGCAGACCAGCAGCGGCGCAGCGGCGGGACCGCTCGTGCCGCTCGCGTCGTTCACGTCGGTGCGGGAGATCCACCACAGCAGGGGGTCGGCGGGGTCCGCCGCCCACGGCTTCGGGGGGACGGGGGCCGGGGAGCCGTTCGCCGTGCCCGCGGCCAGCAGCACCCCGAGCAGATCCGGGCCGGCCAGCACCCCGTACGGGCGGGCCTGCGGGGCCACGTCACCCGCCAGGACCACGGCCCGCTCGGCGTCGGCCCACAGGTCCCGGTCGCGCAGCAGCCGGACGAGCAGCCGCAGCCCGCTCCGGTAGCGGATCTCGGTCCGCACCGGGCCTGTGAACGCCCGGACCGTGAGCCGCACTTCGTGGCGCGTACGGCGCAGGAGCGCCTTCCACCCGCCGCCGCGCCGGACGAGCCAGTGCGTCACCGCCACCACGAGGATGACGGCGCCTGCCAGCCCGAACCAGGTGGTCAGTCCGCCGTCGCCCATCACGCCGCGGCCTTTCCGTCGGAGCCGCCCGTCGCCGGGCGGCCGTAGCCGCGTGCGCCCAGTTCGTCACGGAGCGCCCGTATGCCGTGGTGGGTGCGGGACTTCACCGTGCCCCGGGGCACCCCGAGGCGGCGGGCGACGTCCTCGCCGGCCTCGCCGAGCAGGTGCACCCGGGCGACCGCCTCGCGGTGCGCGGGAGCCAGCGTGTGGAGGGCGGCGACCAGCACGCAGCGGTCCCCGACCTCGTCCGCGTGGTCCGGGACGGACGCGGTGCCGGCCGCGGCGAAGTCCTCGGCGGTGACGCCGACCGGCACGGTCCGGTTCCTGCGGACCCGGTCGGCGACGAGGTTGCGGGCGACCCGGAACAGCCACATGCGGATGGGGCGGTCGCGCCACTCCAGGAGCGGCGCGGACTGCCAGGCCCGGAGCAGGGTCTCCTGGACCACGTCCTCCACGGTGTGGGGGTCGCGTCCTATCAGGCCCGCGACATAGCGGCGGAGACTGTCCCGTTCGGCGACGAGGAGCGCGACGGTGTCGGCCAGGTCGTCCGCACGGTCATGGTCGGCGAGGCTCACAATCTCCCCAGGAGTCCGAAGTGTTTGCGGCGGTGTTTGTCGCGCAGATTAAATCAGCGCTTGTCAACGGAGGTACACCGCACTCGGGGCGAAGGCGGCCGCAAATCGGCCAACCGTTCACTCCGGTGATGGTACAGCGGCCGGAATTCGCTACCGTGTCCCTGCCCCCCTCGCCGCCTCAGCGGACCGGGCCGGGCCGGCGGATTTTCCGCAAGCCCCTTCGGGGCATTTCCGATGAATTCTTCGCGGCTTCAAGGAGGCGACGTGCCGTCCGTTCCCCATCCCGAGTCCCCGGGGTCCGCCACGGACCCGGGCGACGACCAGCCGGCACGGTTCACCGCGACCTTCGCCCGGCGCCCAGCCCTGCCACGGCGCGGGCTGCTGCCCGGCAAGCGTGTGTGGGCCACCACCGGCGGGGTGGCGGCGCTGGCCGTGGCCGCCGTCCTGATCGTGCCCCTGCTGGCACGAATAGACCTGTTCTCCGAGCCGGCGTCGACCTCCGTCCGCACGGTCTCCGGGGACACCCACGACCCGGCGGTGACCTCACCCGGCAGCCCCGTCCCCTCGGCCTCGGCGGCCCGGCCGCCGGCGGGCGGCCAACAGCCGCGGTCCGCCGCGGCGGGCACGGTCGGGGGCGGTTCCGGTGGGCTGGGCCTGCCGCCCGCCGGCAGCGGCACGTCGGGACAGCAGTCCGGCACCGGCGGCGGGAGCGGCACGCAGGGCGGGACGTCCGGCTCGGCCCACGGCGGCGGCACCAAGACCACCCCCTCCACGACCACCGGCGGCTCGTCGGGCGGCGGCACGACGGGCGGCACGACCGGTGGCACCAGCGGTGGCACCGGGGGTGGCACCGGGGGTGGCACAAACACGCCTCCCGCGCCCGGCACGGCCCTGGTCGGCAGCGGGTCCCACCTCTGCATCGACGTCACCGACGCGAACAGCGGCAAGGGCAAGGACGGCACCCCGCTGCAGATCTGGAACTGCAACGGCAACGCCAACCAGAAGTGGGAATTCGCCTCCGACGGCACCCTGCGCTCACTCGGTCTCTGCATGGATGTCGCGTGGGGATCCCACGAGAATGGCGCTGTCATTCAACTCGCGAACTGTCACGGCAGCGCCGCCCAGCAGTTCCGGCTCAGCGCCGCGGGTGACCTGGTGAACCCCGACGCCGACAAATGCGTGGACGTAGTGGACGAGGGAACCGCTTCTGGCACGCGTCTTCAACTCTGGACGTGCAACGGCCAGCCGAACCAGAAATGGCACAAGGGCTGACAACGGGCCGGGAATCCGGCGCCAGGACGGCCGCCGGCTCGTGCCTCCGCCCCGAGGGCCCGTTCCTCCCCCGTCGGGCCGGGCACGTCCCCGGCCCGACGGGAGACGCCAGGACGCGCTACAGGACCAGCGCCAGCACCAGCAGGGCCACCAGCAGCACCGCCGCCCCCACCGCGGACGCCCGCAGCACCTGCCGCCGGGACGGGAGCGCGACGACCTCCAGGTCCGTGAGGCCGGGGAAGACGTAGAAGACCCGGTCCGGCTCGTGGTCGGCGGAGAGCCGGGCCAGGGGCAGGTGGCGGATGGTGACCCGGCGGGCGACCTCGCCCGGGGAGCGGCCCAGCCGGGGGGTGATCGCGGCGCGGTGCGCGTCCTCCAGGTCGGCCGGGAGGTCGGCCCGGGACGAGGTCAGGACCGCCTCGCGCCAGGCCCCCGCGGACCGGGCGCGGCGTCGCGCGCACACGGGCGGCCGCCGCTCGGGCAGCGTCACCTCCTCGGGGCGGTCGCGCTGCTCGATGACGGCGCCGGTCCATGTGGTGATCACGCCGGTGCCGGCGCAGGCGTCGTGCGGGACGGTGCCGGACCCCTTGCACTGCGGGCACGGAACGGAGCCGCCGCCGCGGCACTTGGGGCACTCCGTACGGGCGCGGCCCGCACACGCGGGGCAGGCGGCGCGCGGGCTGCGGCACTTGGCGCAGCGCACGCGCTCGGGCGAAGCCGTGTCCTGCACCCGGGCGGACGCGCGGTCCCGGGCACGGCCGGTGCCCTCGCACGAGGTGCAGGGGTCCAGGCCGCGGCAGGCGGCGCAGACGACGGTGGTGTCGCAGGGGATGTCGCCCCGGCCCTCGCACCGCTTGCAGTGCCACGTGCCGTTGCCGCACTCGCAGGCCCGCTCGCGCACGGAGTCCCGCTGGACGAGCTCGATCCGCCGCGGCCGGCCGGGTTCCGGCGGCGGATCGGTCTTGTACGTCGTCAGGTCGGTGTAGACGGCGCGCTTCGACAGGTCGGTGCGGCCCTTGTGGACCCGCGTGCTCTCGACGCGTGTCTCCGTGGTCCGTACGATCCGGCACTCCAGCAGCGAGTGCCAGGAGATCCGCACCGCATCGGGTGAGCCGAGACGGACGGGGCCGCCGCTCCGCCCGGACAGGTGCCGCTCCACTGCCCGGAGTACGTCCTCGTCGGTCGGCGGTGCGGACGGCGTTCCGTACAAGGCGTCAACTCCCCATCACCGGCGGATCAGAAGCGAGCAGGACCGCAGCGTACGGGCGCCCCGACCGGTCATCAAGAAGACGGGAGTTCACCGGGACACGCGTGCCCCGCCCTCCCCTCTCGGCGCAGCGGCAACGGCGGAACGGCGGCACGCGGAGCACCGACACGGAACAGCCCCGCGCCACCGGCCGCGGGATCCAGCCGCTCAACGCGGGGCGCCGGTGGGGCGCGCGAACCGGGCGAACACCCTGGAGGCCCGCCGCCCACGGCTGCGGGGCCGGGACCGAACGGACGCGCCGACGCAGGAGCTTGACGCCCTTGCCCCGGCTCGGACCGCCGAGCCCGGTCGCGACGAACAGCACCGCCCACCGCAGGATCCAGCCGCTCAACGCGGCACACGCGGACGCCGGTGAGGCAGCCGAACCGGACGAACACCCTGGAACCCGCAGACCACAGCGGCGGGGCCGGACCCGAACGGACGTGCCCACGCAGGGCCTTGACGTCCCTGCCCACGGTCGGGCCGCCGAGCCCGGTCGCGACGAACAGCACCACCCACCGCAGGATCCAGCCGCTCAACGCGGCACACGCGGGCGCCGGTGAGGCAGGCGAACACCCTGGAACCCGCAGACCACGACGGCGGGGCCGGGACCGAACGGACGTGCCGACGCGAGAGCTTGACGCGACTCGGACCGCCGAGCCCCGTCGTGACGAACAGCACCGCCCGCCGCGGGACCCAGCCGCTCAACGCGGCACACGCGGACGCCGGTGAGGCAGCCGAACCGGGCGAACACCCTGGAACCCGCAGACCACGACGGCGGGCACGGCGGGGACCGAACGGACGTGCCGGTCGGGCCGCCGGGCGCCGACGCAGGGAGACCGCGAACGCCGGTTCGCGGCCCGCCCCCCCGTACGGACAGGAAGGTCGGCCGGGATGCCGGCCCCGGTGGCGGCCCGTACTTCGGCGGGCACGGCCTCGCAGCCGGCGGCGTCGTGCACGCACGAGGTCGCGACCGGCCGGCACTGCGGCCGCAGCGGCAGCCCCGGGGTGGGATCCGCGATGCGCGGCCGCTCCGCCGGGCCCCCGCGCGGGGGCCCGGCGTGACGGGATGTCAGGGACGGCCGAGGGCGCGGTACTCCCAGCCGGCGGTGCGCCACTGGACCGGGTCCAGGGCGTGCCGGCCGTCGACGATGCGGCGGGAGGCGACGACGGCGCCCATCGCCTCGGGGTCGATCTGCCGGAACTCGGTCCACTCGGTGAGCAGGACGACGACGTCGGCGCCGGTCGCCGCGGACAGGGCGTCGGTGCCGTAGGACAGCTCCGGGTGGCTGCGCCGGGCGTTCTCGGTGGCGGCGGGGTCGACGACGGTGACGTGGGCGCCGAGCTGCTGCAGGGTGCTCGCGACGTCCAGGGCGGGGGCGTCGCGGATGTCGTCGGAGTTGGGCTTGAAGGCGGCGCCGAGGGCGGTCACCCGCACCCCGGTGAGGTCGCCGCCCGCCATCTCGCGCACGAGGTCGACGGTGCGGGCGCGGCGGCGCTTGTTGATGCCGTCCACCTCGCGGAGGAAGGCGACGGCTTGGCCGACGCCGAGTTCCTCGGCGCGGTGCGCGAAGGCCCGGATGTCCTTGGGGAGGCAGCCGCCGCCGAAGCCGAGGCCGGGCTTGAGGAACCGCCCGCCGATCCGGTCGTCGTAGGCCAGCGCCTCGGCGAGGCCGGTGACGTCGCCGCCGGTGGCCTCGCAGACCTCGGCCATGGCGTTGATGTACGAGATCTTGGTGGCGAGGAAGGAGTTGGCGGCGACCTTGACCAGTTCGGCGGTGGTGAGGTCGGTGACGACCACCGGGGTGTCGCGGGCGATCACCGGGGCGAAGGCGGCGCGCAGCTGCTCCTCGGCCCAGGGGGAGGCGATGCCGAAGACCAGGCGGTCGGGGCGCAGGGTGTCGTCCACGGCGTAGCCCTCGCGCAGGAACTCGGGGTTCCAGGCGAGTTCGACCTCGGAGCCGGCGGGCGCGGTGTTCCGCACCAGCTCGGTCAGCCGGGCCGCCGTGCCCACGGGGACGGTGGACTTGCCGACGACCAGCGCCCGCCGGCGCAGGTGGCGGGCGAGTTCGGTCACCGCGCCGTCGACGTAGGTCATGTCGGCCGCGTCGGACCCCTTCTGCTGCGGGGTGCCCACGCAGATGAAGTGGACGTCGCCGAACTCGGCGGCCTCCTCGAAGCTGGTGGTGAAGCGCAGCCGCCCGGAGTCCAGGGCCTTGGCGAGCAGTTCGGGCAGGCCGGGCTCGAAGAAGGGCACCTCGCCCCCGGCGAGCCGCTCGATCTTGACCGGGTCGACGTCCACACCCAGCACGTCGAAGCCGAGCACGGCCATGCAGATGGCGTGCGTGGCGCCGAGGTACCCGGTGCCGATGACGGTGAGGCGGGGGGCCGTACCGTCGGCTTCGACGGTTCTGGCGCCGGCGACGTCCTCCGCGAGGGTGATGGCTGCCATGATCGCTCCAGGGTTTCTCGGTGTCTTCGCGGGTCGGGGGTGGTGCGGGGCGCCGCGGATCACGGTGCCCCCGGGACGTTTCGGGACGGGTTGCGGGCATGACGGGCCGCCGCGGCGGCCCGTCACCAGGACGGGCCCCGCGCGACGGTGGGACGGGGGTGCGGCGGGGCGGGCCCGGCGCGCCGCGTCAGGCGGCGCAGTCGGTGTTGGTCAGGCCCTTCCCCGCGCCGGTGACCTTGTTGTCGCAGGTCACCTTGTTGCCGTTGACGGGTGTGAGGTTGAAGCCGTAGCCCGGGCCGTCCACGTGCGCGATGTTGCCCTTGAAGGTGTTGCCGCGGCCCCAGCCCTTGAGGATCTCGTGCGTCTGGAAGCCGTCCGCGGACGCGTGGCTGCCGGTGTTGAAGGAGATCGTCCAGTTGTTGCCCTTGACGTCGACCCAGGAGTCGTTGTGGTCACCGGACAGGTCGGAGCCGTCGAAGGTGTTGCGGGTGACGGTCCCCCCGGTGGTGCCTTCCTTGATGTCGATCGACTCGGCGGTGGTGGCGCTGATGTGGTTGCCGGCGACCACGTTGCGGTCGCTGTTGTCCGGCTTGCACTTGCTGACCGTGCACCAGTTGGACTCGGCGCTGCCGATGTAGACGCCCTCGCCGAACTTGGGCTTGCGCAGCCCGGTGTCGCGGACGGTGTTGTCGCGGACGACGTTGTCGGTGCTGAAGTTCCGCAGGTGGATGGCCTCGTCGCCGATGTGCTCCACGGTCAGGCCCTGGATGACGGTGTGATCGACCTTGTCGGCCATCACGCCCTTCTGGCCGTTGCGCACCGTGAAGCCGACCAGCCGCCAGTAGCTTGCGCCGTCGAGGTGGAAGGCGTAGCCGCCCTCGACGTCGCCCGCGTCGATCACCGCGCCGGGGCCGCCGCAGACCCAGATCGGCCGGTCGGCGGTGCCCGCGGTCTCGGCGGTGAACTTGTCCTTGTACGTGCCGTCGGCGAGCCCGATGACATCGCCGGGCATGGCGTTGTCCAGGGCATCGTCCAGTGCGTGGGCGTCGCCCACCTGGACGGTGGGCTCCGGGCAGGTGACCGCGTCGGCCGAGGTCTTGGCGGACTCGGTGGTCTGCGGCGAGGACGACGGTGTCGGTCCGCCGAGCGGCCCGGTGACGGGCGCCGACGGCTCCTCGGCCGGCTCCTTCGGGGCGGACGGCGAGGCGCGGTGCGCGGTGTCGGTCGTCTTGTCCGCGGGCGGGTTGTCCCCGCCGCCGGAGACCAGCACCACGATCAGCGCCACGACGGCGATGACGAGGGCGGCCCCGGAGACCCACATGGACCGGGTTCCCTGCTTCATTCGGCCATCACCGGGACCCGGTCCTGGCCGGCGAGGCGGATCTCGCGGACGTTGTCCTTGGGCAGCGGGCGCTTGTCCAGGTACGGGTGGCGGCCGAGCTGCCCGCGGGAGCGGCGGCCGCGCTGGCCGAGCAGCGCGGAGAAGAGGATCAGCAGCAGGATGCCCGCCCACAGCAGGGTCATCGGGCTCGCGTAGTGGCGGAACTTCACCCAGAACGAGCTGGTGTCGTACCAGGCGAAGGTCTGGTTCTGCTTGACGGTGACGTCGCCGCTGGACCGCGTGCTGTCGATGGCGCTCGGCCCGACGCCGGCGATCACGTTGTAGGAGATCGTGGATCCGCCGATGTCCCCGACCAGCGAGATGCCGTGGTTGCCGGCGTTCTCGATGGTGTTGCCGCGCAGCTCGGCGACGGAGTCGCGCACGTACACGGCCGTGTCGGCGTCCTCCACGATGTTGCCGGTGACCTTGGCGCCGGTCACCCCGTCGCGCACCGAGATGCCCTGCCGGGACTGGCCGATCAGGTGGTTGCCGGTGACGGCGACCTTCTCCGCGTCCTTGCGGACCACGATGCCCATGTCGCCGCCGTTGACGGTGTTGTCCTGGACGCCGACGTCGGTGCCGCCGAGGACCTCGATGCCGTAGTGGCCGTTGTCCTTGGCGGTGCTGCTGGACACGGAGTTGGAGCCGTAGTTGCTGACGGACTGGCCGGAGGCGGAGGGGCCGTGGGCCAGCGCCTGGCCGCTGATCGTGAATCCGTTGCCGCCGTTGCCGATCGCCTTGGAGCCGGTCACGCGGACCTGCTGGGTGGCGCGGGCCATGACGAAGCCGTCGCCGCCGTTGTCCCGGGACTCGGTCTTCTCCACGACCGCGTTGGTGACGTAGCGGTGCAGCACCAGCCCGTCCTGGAGGCTGTTGCGGATGACCGTGTTGTCGATGGTGACGCCGGTGGAGCCGGAGGCGAAGAGCCCGTAGGCGTTGCCGGTCACGGTGGAGTGGCTGATGTCCGCCGAGACGAAGGACAGCTTGGGCACGTTGAAGCGGCTGTCCGGCGTGGTGAGCTTGCCCGCGGGTCCGGCCAGTACGCCGCTGCTGCTGAGCTGCCCGGTGTCCTCCTCGTCGGTGGAGTCCGGGCCGTCGAGGCTGCCGGTGTTGGGGCGGTCGGTTCCGGTGAGGCTGAGCCCGCCGGTCCGGCCGCTCCAGAAGCCCAGGTCGGAGATGTCGGCGTAGGTCATGGAGAACTGGCCGCCGATGGCACGGACATAGGCCCGGCCGTCCCGGGGGTCGGTGTCCGGCTTGTTCTTCTGGGGGTCCCAGCTGGTGACCTTGACGTGTGCCTGCGGGGCGCCGTCGAGCATGATCCGGCCACCGAAGGAGACGATGGAGACGAAGCCCAGGCGGCTGCTGGCCAGGTGCAGGTTCAGCCCGCCGGGGCTGGCCAGCCGCAGCTTCGCGCCGGAGTTCAGGTAGATGTTCTCGGTCAGCAGGTACGAGCCGTCGGGCTTGCGCACGAAGGTCTGCGGCGCGAGCTTCAGCAGGTCGGTGACGGTGTAGATCTGGCTGCGCCGGGTCAGGACGAGCGTGTAGCCGCCGGCCGTCTCCAGCCGGTACGGCTTGCTGTACTTCAGGTCCTTCAGCGGCGCGACCGCGGCGATCGCGCGGATCTGGTCGAGCCGGTGGTCCTCGCCCGCCGCCAGCGCGGTCTGGGTCTCGGACTCCTCGGTGGTGTACTGCGAGGTCGTGTCACCGGAGTCGTCGGCGAGCGCGGGCACCGCCGGGGCGAGCAGCAGCGCCGAGAGGGGCAGCGCCGCCGCGAGGCGCAGCGCGAGACGGGTGCGCCTCGCGGGTGTCGGGCGGTTCATGACTGGAAGGCCCCCATGCCGGAATTGGCGGTCGTCTGCGTCGTGCCGAGCGATGCGGAGTCCTGGCCCTCGCCGCCGATGGTGTCGCTGCTGCGGGTGAGCCAGCCCTGCTTGTTCATGGTGACGAACGCGTACAGCTTGATCGGAAGCGAGATCATGATGACCACCAGGGCGAGCAGCGGCAGCAGCAGCACTTCCTGGGGGTGCCGGCGCAGGTGCGAGTAGCCGCGGACGCCGCGGCCGACGAGCAGCCAGATGACCGCCAGCGCGATGCCCTGGGCGGTCAGTTCGAGGCGGCTGAAGACCAGATAGCCGACGGCCATGCCCATGGTGACCGGGGTGAGCAGGATCTGCAGCACCGTGATCTTGGTGACCAGCGGCTGACGCCACAGCCAGCCCTTGTACACGGCCGTGAGGTAGCAGCGGTAGGAGTTGCGGCTCCAGCGCACCCGCTGCTTGACGAACGCCCGGAAGGACGAGGGGAACATCGATATCGCGCGGGCCGAGGACTGGTGGACCGTCTTGTAGCCGGAGGCCAGCACCAGCCAGGTGAGCCGCCCGTCGTCGCCGGCTATGCAGCGGCGGCCGAGGAAGAACTCGTCCTCGAGGTTGGTCAGCACGGGCGTGATCGCCGCGCGGCGGTAGGCCGCGGTGCGCCCGGAGAGGCAGGCGACGGCTCCGGCCCGGCCCATCGCGGGGACGTAGTCGTAGTACCGGAGGTTGACCAGCCAGTCGGCTATGCGGCGCCAGACGCTGGAGCCGCGGAGGTACACGTTCTGCTGGGTGCCCACGCCGCCGACCGCGGGGTCGACGAACGGCATCTGCACCGCGTCCAGCAGGCCCGGCTCCCAGCGGGTGTCGGAGTCGACCAGGACGACGACCTCACCGCTCGCCGCGCGTATGCCGACGCCGAGGGCGGAGCGCTTGCCGCGGTGCTCGAAGGCGATCACGCGGACCCGGGGGTCGGTCACCAGCGACAGCCGGCGGAGCACCTCGTGGTCCTCCACGTCGGGAACGATGATCACCTCCGTCGGGTTCTGCGCCAGCCAGGTGTCCAGGCAGTCCAGGAGGATGTCGGGGTCCTCCCGGTAGGCGGGCACGACGACGGACGTGGTGGTGCGGAAGTTGTTCACCACGGGTCTCGCGAAGCGGGACAGCACGGCCCGGTAGAGCCAGAGTCCCCACACGAAGATGCCGGCGAGGCCCAGCGGCATCGCGTCCCGCCAGGACGTCTCGCCGACCGCCTCCACCAGCCATGACCAGGACGAGTCCAAGAAACTCGACATGAAAAAGGCCCCCACACGAACCGGGTCAATCGGGATTGACCAAAAAAGCGACGCAAGCGACTCAGGTACGGAGGAATCTAAGGCATCAAACACAACGCCTTCACGCGGGTAACACAAACTTCACTTTGGTCACGAACGTCCCTTCGTGAGGGGAAGTGCTCTCGGTGAACCGGAACGTATCGACCGATGGCCGAAATTGACTGCCCTGGTCAACGGGACCGGAGGCCGTCACCCGCCCCCTATCAGGCCGGGACCCTCACAGGTTCCACCACGGCACCCGCGCCGGGGCACCCGGCCCCCCGACGGGCTCGTGCTGACACTCCGTGACCTGTGTGGCGGATGTCACATCGTCACATCCGCACTGGTGAACGCGCGATGAACGCTTCCCCCGAACGCCTGGATTGTCCGCTTCGTCCGACGGTCAGTGGGCCTGCGGAGAACCGCCGGCGGGGGCGGGGCGGCCGCCCGCGGGATGGACCACGTGGAACTGGGGACCGTAGGTGCGGCCGCTGCCGTCGGGGAGCGGGATGTCCATGAGGGCCACGGCGGGCTCCTGCAGTTGCGTCATCACCTTGACCGCCATGTCCAGCGCGTGGGCGTCACCCGTGCCCCACGCGGCCTGGAGGTTGCGCAGCATGTCACTGAACCTGAGGTCGAACTGCTGGAGCAGGCGGCCCGGTTCGCGCGCCGGGCGGGGCCAGCCGCCGGCCGGTACGACGCCCATGGGGCGGACCTCGGGGAACGGGACGGGGTCGCCGGTGAACGCCCACAGCGGGCCGACCCGGCGCAGGGCGCGGCCGTGGTAGATCTCGGCGAAGGCGTAGTAGTGGCCGATCGCGTCATGGGCCAGGTGCGCCTGGGGGGAGGTGGACGTGCCCTCGCCCTGCTCCTTGATGATCTCGATCGCCCATTCCACGTCCCCCGGCGAGGTGATCGGCCGCAGCGCGTCGCCGCCGATCCGCTCGGTCATCTGGCCGCGCGCGCTGAGCGCGGGCCGGACGTCGCGGAAGGCGTCCAGCAGCCCGTCGTAGAAGTCACCGATGGTGGGGGGCCCGCCGAGCGCGCGCAGCAGCGGGTTCTCGGGCATCTCGATGCCCATCATCACGTCGTGGACGTACTCCTTGGTGAGCCCGGACAGGTACACCGTCAGCTCGCTGCGGACCCCGCCCGGCAGCGGCCCCGGGTACGCCGGCACCGCGCCCGCGATCCAGGGGCGGCCGCCGACGGCGGTGAGCATGTTGCAGACCAGGCCCATGTGGAACATCTCGTCCACGACGATGCTCCGGAGCCTGCGCGCCGCCTCACCGCGGCGGTCCTTCACCGACCACCAGGCGCACAGGTAGGGCGGGATGGTCGACAGCTCCAATTGCACCGCGATCTGCAGCGCCTGCCGGATCCAGCGCACGTCGCGACCCGGAGCGGGCACGTCCAGCAGCCGGGCGACCGTGCCGCGCTGCGGCGCCCGCGCCGCGGCCTGGGCGGTTCCACCGAGGACGGCGGGCCCCGCGGCGGCCAGCGCGGCCGTGGCGACGAACCCCCGCCTGCCCAGGGCCCCGGTGGCGTCGTGCGCGCCGGCCGGGACCTCGCCCGGTCCGGCCGGTGCGTTGCCGGTGTCGTCGCGGCGCTGAGTCACCCAGTTCTCCGTCCCCGAGGAGCCGTCTGCGGAGGCTGGCGAAGCTACCAGCCGCCGCGGACGCTCCCGGGGCGCTGCACCCGGCGTGGCGGCGGCTCCGCCCGTGCGGCGCAACGGCGGCGCGCAAGCTCGGCAGGTGCGGTGTGGAACGCCGGATCCGGGGCAGCCGACCCGTGCGGCGGAACGGCCGCGGGTGTGAGGAAAGAGCCCTGGGCGCCGGGTTTCCCCCGGCCCGGCGTCCGGCTCACCCCCGCGACGCGGGCACGGACGCGAGCGCGACGGCGGCGAGCAGCAGCAGCGCCGGGGCGAGCGCGAGGGCGTTGCCGCAGCGGATCTGCAGCACACCGCCCACGAGCGCGCCCGCGAACATGGCCGCCACCGACAGCACCCGGCGCGCGGTGGCCGGTCCCGGGCGGTCCGCCGCGAGCCCGGTCACGGTGAGGGTGAGCACCGTGGTGGTCAGGTCGGGCACGGCGAGCTTGCGGACCACGGCGTTCTGCAGGCCCATCCCCAGCGCGAGCAGCACGATCGGCACATAGCGCGAGGCGTCCGCGCCGCAGGCGCCCATCGCGGCCGCCACCAGCACCGCGTGCGCGGCCACCAGCAGCGTGAACAGCCGTACGGGGTGCGTGACCCGCGACACCAGCCGCCCGCCCGCGGCCGCCCCCGCGAAGAACGCCGCCCCCGCGGTCAGGGACGCCGCGGCGGACAGTGCGCGGTCCCCGGCCAGGGCGAATCCCAGGAAGACCACGTTGCCGGTCATGTTGGCCACGAAGACCCGGCCCAGCCCCAGGTAACTGACCGCGTCCACCACCCCCGTGACGAAGGTCAGGACGAGCAGCAGCGGCGGCAGCACCCCGTGGTGGCCGGGCGTGCCGGGGAAGAGGCGGGCGGCGGCCCGGCCGAGCGTCGACTCCATGGCGGAAGCCTGACCGCACCGGCGGCAGGACGCCACCACCGGGCACGCGCCGGGGAGTTCCGGTCACGGCATCGACAGCCTCCGCAGGGCGAGCACACCACCGACACCCGGCACGAGCGCCCGCACCCGGGCCGCCGCGGCGGAACCCTCCGCGCGGTGCACGCCCACCACGACCCAGAGGTACGCACAGCCGTGCACCGGACCCATGAGCGACGAGACCTGCGGCAGGTGGACGGTGGCCAGGTTGGCGAGCAGCACGATGAGCGAGAGCAGTTCGACGGCGGAGGCGATCCGCAGCGGGCGCACGGCGGTCACGCTCCCGTCGTCGAACCGGGGCGGACGATCATCAGCACGGTGACCGTCGCCCAGAGCAGGTTGAAGACGCCGGTGAGCATGGCCAGGCGCGCGACCGTCCGGCCCGGGTCGGTCCCCGCGTCGAGCGCGGCGAGCACCGCTTCCTGCCGGGGCAGCACCAGCAGGCCGAGCACGCCGGCGGCCAGGGCCGTCAGGGCGATGGAGGTGATGAGCCAGGCGTCGCCGAGGACGCCCATGCTCCCGGCCGTGGCCAGCCCGAAGACCGGGACGGCCGTGCCGAACCCCGCGTACACCCGGCAGACGCGGTGCAGCAGCGGCGCCGACCGCGGCGCCTGACGGGCCATGCGCGGGAACATACTGGCGGCCACGGTGACCGGGCCGACGGCGACGATCGCGGCCAGGACGTGCACCGCGAGAAGGAACTTGGTCACGGGGCCGGTCCTCAGGCGCCGGCCGGGACGGGGTCCACGGCGTGCGCGGCGCGCGGCCCGAGGCCGGGCGCGGGGGTGAACCCGGCGGCGACGGCCCCCGTCCCGGCGTTCCACGGCGCGTCCGGGCCGAACGCGCGGATGGTGGCGTCCACGCCGGCCGCGGCGGCCCGCTGGGTCGCTCCCCGCAGGCCGCCGGGCACGTGGCGCGGGCCCTCGACGCCGCCGGCCTCCGGCGTCTCGTGGGACGCGAGGACGGCGAGCGGGTCGAAGCCGTCGTACTGGACGAACCGGGCGTGCATCGGCACCCCTCCACAGCGGTGGACGTTGATCGGACGCCTCAGACGCTAGGACGGCGCACAGCAGAGCAGAAGTGGCGTGATTGCCATATCCCAACGGATTCCCGCCAGGCCCGTCAACCCAGGCATCTTTCACGCAGACCTGGCAGCAGCATTGGCCGGAATCCGGTGGCCATCTACACTCGCGCCATGCACACGGTCGCCGTCCTCGCGCTCGACCAGGTGATCGCCTTCGACCTGGCGGCCCCGATCGAGGTCTTCTCCCGTACCCGGTTGCCCGACGGCCGCCCCGGCTACCGGCTGCGGATCTGCGCGCCCGCGCCCGAGGTGGGCGCGGGTCCGTTCACGCTGCGCGCCCCGTACGGGCTGGAGGGCCTCGCCGAGGCCGACACGATCATCGTGCCCGGCACCGCGGACCCCGCGCGGCCGGTACCGGAGGAGGTGCTGCGGGCGCTGCGGGAGGCCGCGGCGAACGGCACCCGGATCGCGTCGGTGTGCGTCGGCGCGTTCGTCCTCGCCGCCACCGGGCTGCTGGACGGGCTGCGGGCGACGACCCACTGGCTGGCGGCGGCCCAACTGGCCGCCCGCCACCCGGAGGTGACCGTCGACCCCGACGTCCTGTACGTCGACAACGGGCAGTTCCTCACCTCGGCGGGTGCCGCCGCCGCGCTCGACCTGTGCCTGCACATGATCCGCAAGGACCACGGCTCCGCCGTCGCCGCCGACACCGCCCGGCTCTCCGTCATGCCGCTGGAACGCGAGGGCGGCCAGGCCCAGTTCATCGTCCACGAGCAGCCGCCGACGCCCGCCGGGGCCACGATGGAGCCGCTGCTGCGCTGGATGGAGGAGCACTGCGACCGCGAGCTCTCCCTGGAGGACATCGCCGCGCACGCCGGGACCAGCGCCCGTACCCTCAACCGCCGCTTCCGCGAGCAGACCGGCACCACCCCGCTCCAGTGGCTGCACCGCGCCCGGGTCCGCCGCGCCCAGTACCTGCTGGAGTCCACGTCCCATTCGGTGGACCGCATCGCCGTCCAGGCGGGATTCGGCTCCCCCACCGCCTTCCGCGAGCGCTTCAAGCGCGTCGTCGGCACCAGCCCGCAGGCCTACCGGCGCGCCTTCCGCGGCTGAGCGGGGGTTCAGGCCGTCACGGCGGCCGCCCGCCGCCGGCGCGGCGCCCGTACACCGGACAGGTCGCGCGCGGTGACGCTGTTGCGGTCCGCGACCCCGCGGCCGAACGCGAACTGCGGCCACAGCCCCGCCGCGACCCGGCGGCTGCGCTCGCTCCAGCGGCGGGCGGCCGCACCGCGGGTCTTGTAGAAGTTCAGGGCGTAGCCGCCGGTGTGCACACGCAGCAGGCAGAAGCCGCCGGGGTACTCCTTCACGGCCCCGACCTCCTGGAAGGTGACGCCCGGGGCGGCGGGCAGGACCGTGCGCTTGTTGCGGTGGGTGTGCCCGGCGTGGTGGAGGAAAACGCCGGGGGCCGCCGCGTAGCCGTCGAGCAGGGCGCGCGCCTGGCGCCGGTCGAGCCGCTGCCCGCCGGTGACGGGGAACGGCGAGTCCGGCACCGCCGGCGGGTGGTGGCCGAACACCACGGTCGGCTGGTCGGCGTGGTCCCGCAGCCGCCCACGCAGCCAGGACATCTGCTCGGGCGAGAGGCCGCCCGCGTCACCGCCGTTGCCCGGTTTGTCGTAGGTGTGCAGGCCGATGACGCGCAGTCCGTGCAGGTCGTGGTCGAACCACCCCGGGCCGTCGGCGAAGGGCCCTGCGCCGGGGGCCGCCGCGCGGTCGTGGTTGCCGCGCACCGCGAACCAGTCCTCGCCCCGCCGGCCGAAGCCGTCCAGGATGCCTTTGGCCTCGTCCAGGTCGGCGGCCGAGCCGCCCGCGGTGAGGTCACCGGCCGCCAGCAGGAAGTCGGCCCCGCGCAGGCGGGCGTCCTCGGCCAGCGCCCGGCCCATGATCTGCGGGTACGGTGCCAGGCCCGCGTCCTGCCCGACCCCGCGCAGCAGCGGGATGCCCGCGACCAGCCCGGCCCTGACCTCGCCCAGGTGCAGGTCGTTGCAGAGCGCGACGGCCAGCAGGAAGCTCCCCGGCGGCGGTTGCGGCGTGGTGAAGGCGTACGGGCCGCCGTCGCCCAGCCCGTACGGGGACGTGCCCACGGCGTTCCCGCCCACCAGGTGCAGCGGTGTCGGCGCCGCCGCCGTGCCCCGCGAGCGGGCCCGGTACCAGTAGGTGCGCCCCGGCTCCAGGCCGGTCAGCTCGACATGGTGGTGGGCGGTCGGCCCGTCGTCCCCGTACGCGGTGCGGTCCAGGCGCGCCGGGTGCGTGCCCCAGTCGACCTCCCCCTCCGTCGGCGCGGGCACCATCGCGCCGGTGCCGTCGTCGGTGCCGGGCACACCCGTGTACCAGGTGATGACGGCCGAGTCCTCGGTGAGCGTGACCAGTTCCAGGTGGACGGCCGCCACGGCGTCCGGGTGCGGAGGGCGCCACGAGGCCGTCCGCCGCCGCAGCGACGCGGATGCGGCGGCCGTCAGCAGGGCCGGGGCGGCGGTCAGGCAGCAGCGCATACCTCCGGCGTGCCCGCGGGGGGTGAACGGCGGCGGTGCCGGCGGCATCGGCGCCGGGTCGGGGCGGCGTACGCGCGGCGCCGCAGCCCCGGCAGCCGCACGGGCCCCGCACCCCGCATCGCCTTTCCGCCATCCGCACAGCGGCCGTACGTCAGCGGGAGGACACCCGGAAGACGTGTCAGCAGGGCAAGAAGGGACGACAGTACCTGCGGACAGGCGCGTGAGGCGCGGGGGCTAAAGAGATCATGGCCAAAACCATCCAGCACATCCGAGCCCTCCTGCGGCGAATACCCGTCCGCCAGATCGCCTGCACGGCCCCCATCGTGCTGGTCGGCTACTGGGTCGTCCTGCACTGGCCGCTCATCGCCTCCGGCGGGCGGCAGCTCCTCGACGCCAACCGCGTCTGGCTGGTCGCCGCGATGGTGGCCACCGGGCTCGGCTGGGTCGCGGTCTCCCTGATGCGGCAGGGCGTCGTCCTCGAACGGCTCCCCGCCGGACGCCTGCTGGCCACGCAGTTCGCCGCGGGCGCCGCCAACCACCTGCTGCCCGCCGGGATCGGCGCGAGCGCCGTCAACCTCCGCTTCATGCGGGCGTGCGGCCTGCCCCCGGCCCGGTCGGCGGCGGCCATCGCCCTGTACTTCCTGGCCGAGTGCGTGGGACGCGGCGCGCTGCTGGTACTGCTGATCGCCGTCTTCCCGCACGCGCTGCGGCTGCACGGCCTGCTGCCGAACGGCGTCTCCTTCTCGATGGGCACGACCGCCGCCGTGATCGCCGCCGTCTGCGCGGCGGCGGTGATCGGCCTGCTGGCCGTACGGAAGGTGCGCACCGCCATCCGCTCCTTCCTGGCCACCGCCCTCACCGACGCCCGCACCCTGCACGCCCGGCCGTCGCGGGCACTGGCACTGTGGGCCGGCGCGCTCGCCTTCCCCGCCCTCCAGGCGGCCGGCCTGGTCGCGGTGTCGATGGCCCTCGCGATGCCGGTGCCGATCGGGCATGTCGCGGTGGCGTACGTCGCGGCGAGCATCGCGGCCGCCGCCCTCCCCACCCCGGGCGGCCTCGGCTCCGTCGACGCCGCACTCGTCTTCGCCCTCGTCGCCTCCGGCGCCTCCGTCGCGGCGGCCACCTCCGTCGTCCTCGGCTTCCGCATCGTCACGGTCTGGCTGCCGCTCATACCGGGCGCACTGACGCTCGGCGCACTCGTCCGCTGGAAGGTCGTCTGAGGCACGCGCTCCGCGAACCGGGGGCCGCTCATCCCCGGCGCACTCGTGCGCCGGAAGGCCGTCCGACGCACGCGCTCCACGGATCGGCGGGCCCCGTTCCCCAACCGGCGCCGCCGTTCGCCCTCGTGAACGTGGCCCCTCGGCAGATCGGTGGGCCACGCCGTCCGGCGCAAGACCGGTGATGCCCCCGAACCGGCCGTGCGGCGACGCCCGTTTCCGGGCCTCCGTCGTACCCGGCCTCCGCATCGTCACGGCCTGGCTGCCGCCCGTCCCCGGCGCACTGACGCTCGGCACACTCGTGCACCGGAAGACCGTCGCATGCCCTCTTCGACGCCTGCCGGGCCGTCGTGAACCTGGCCCCTCGACACGTCGGTCGGCCACGCCGCCCGACGCGGGACCGGTGTGCCCCCGAACAAGCCGCCACCCCGGCGGACGGCGGGCCCCGTTCCCCAACCGGCCCCGCCGCACATTTCCCTCG